>JBAXLX010000031.1:0-16997 GCA_037134595.1 Pseudomonadota bacterium | reverse complement strand
GGCAATTTTTACATGTATTCTTCTTTTGTGGTCTTCAAGAATTGTGCCCCGCGCAAGAAGAAGCAGGTGTGGTCGGAGCGCTATCGCAACATCGCGCTGCGCCTGATCGCCAGCGGCGACATGGCCCCCGCCGGCCTGGCCGCCATCGAGTTGGCCAAGAAGCTCGGCACCTGGGAGCCCATCAAGCCCACCGCCCGTCCCCCCGGCCGACGCGCCGCCAAGCGCTGAGGCAGCGGCCCGGAAGACGTAGGCCCGCCCCAGCGTGGAGCGGATTGGCCGCATCAAACTGGCGCGTGTGAACGAAGGGCAGTAAAGACCACGTGCGCCGCGACGCTAAGTCGGGGTTGGCGACAGCGCCGGCAATGGGCCTTGTAGGCGACAGGATTTTTGTTTGCGCCCGCAGCAGCGTTGCGCCGTCAGGGGCGAATTCAAACCGTTCAAGATCCGAGCGCGCCAGTACGATCATGGTGCCCGCGATGCCATGATCTATCAGCACGATCTGGAACTCTTCGACCGATGCCGGTAGGGCAAAGGCCATGGCACGGGCGACACGGCCAATCGTTTGGGCCGTCGCATCGTATTGCGCGTTGCGAACCCTGACCTGTGCCGATGTGGCTGTGAGGCCCAGCGAGTCGATCACGATCCCCGAATCCGCCAAAGCCAGCGCCATGCTGCGCGTCACGGCTGCCGTCACATCGGCTTGGGTTGTCCAGTCCTGCGCCCAAGCGGCTGGATTGACGTTTTTGGCCGGACGCAAAGCGACAGGCAAGGGCGCAGGGCCACCGATGCCACCTTGCGGGCGTTGATCTGGGTTCAAGGTGGCCGTCAGGTTGACACCAAATTCGCTGCCATAAAGGGCATAAGCCCCAAGGCTATAGCTGGTGTTAAGCTGATAAGAGACACCGTAGTTCAGCGGGCTTTTGCGATCAAACATCTTGCGGGCTGCGGCTTCTTCAGAATAGGCATCGGAAGAATATTCGACCCGTGCCGTCCAACGCGGAGCGATTTGATACTCTACGCCGCCAAAAAGCGCCGCATCGCCTTGAAACCATTGTTCGTAAGACACATTGCCGCCATGACCAAAGTCGATCTTTGGGCGCGGCCCAAAGGGTTGCCCAAAGGACTTGTAGCTGCCCAAGCGCCCAAACCCGACCCCGGCCGTTACCTTCAGCCGGGGGCCAAAGTTCTTTGTGCCTGCGACATATTCGGCCGAAGACAAGGCTGTCCCGACAAAGTCCTGTAGCCCAATCGTCACGGCGGGCCAAAACGGGCTTTCTGACAGCAGTTGATAGCTTAGATCAAAGCTGCGGTCGTAGTAGGTGTCGTTTTCATGTCCGGGCGTACACGGTAGGGTGCACAGGTGCGCGTAATAATCATGTAGGCCCACATACCGGAAAATCCCTGACAGGCGTGGGGTGATCTGAAATCGCAGCGCCGTTCTGCCGATTGGGCCATATCTTGCGTGCGAGACAGACAAAAACCCGTCGGGTTGCTGTTCGCCAGAGGGCATATCGATCAGGCCGGTCTGTCCAGAAAGGTCGAGTCCAGCGCGCATCTGGGCCGGCGCTTGGACGGGCGTCAGCACGCAAAAAAGACCCATAAGGGAGGATAGGCGTCGATGGTTCAAGAAATTGGCCAAATGAAGGTCTTTCGAAAGTTCCTATACTTTAGTGTATACCTTCGGTTACACAACCCCGCTTTTGCAAAAAAGTGAAAATGTCGCACCCTTCAGGGGCAAACCGCGCCGGACCAACGCCGCCAGTCATCGCCGGGCGCTCTTGACCAAACCGAAACACTCGGTATGACTGGCTCTATTGGTGTGGGTGGTTTTGCGCTTTGGGGATTAAATTTGATGAATTTTCTAAAGACTATGGGCAAAATGCTTGGCAAAAGCGCATTGGTCATCGTGCTGAGTGCGTGCACCCCTCCGCAAGATGTTGCAAATATTGATCATGTTCTTGCTGGCGCTCAAGAGGCTGGCGCCACCTTTGGCGTTCAGATCGTGACCCAAAACACGCTGGCGTTGGTGCAAGCCTGGCCCGACAGCCATCCCGGCCAAACCGCGGGCTGGATAAACCATGAAACGACCAAAGCAGACTCAGCCATAAAACCCGGAGACCGCTTAAGCCTTGCGGTGTGGGACAATGACGAGTCTTCGCTGCTGGGCCAGCCGGGACAGAAGGTCATTCAACTGCAAAACCTGCGGGTATCGGGCACAGGAACCATCTTTGTGCCCTATGTCGGCGAGGTTCTTGTGGCTGGCCTGACCACCGCCGCCGCGCGCAGTTTTCTGCAAGACAAGCTGAAGGGGATCATGACCTCGGCGCAAGTAGAACTGAACGCAACGGCGGGATTGCAAAACTCGGTGGATGTGATTTCGGGCGTGTCCAAGCCGGGACCTTTTCCTTTGGTGGATGCAGGGGCGACGATCACCACGGCGCTGGCCCAAGCCGGTGGAATTTCTGGCAACGTTCTCAACCCGCAAGTCCGTCTGCAGCGTGATGGCAAAATGTACAAAATTTCAGCGGAAAAATTGCTTTCGCAGCCTGCGTTCGACACCACCCTAAGGGGTGGCGACAAAATCTTTGTGCAGGCCGACCCGCGCTATTTTCTCTCGCTTGGTGCCGCTGGACGCGAGGCTGTGATCGATTTCCCGCGTGACACCGTCACCACGCTAGAGGCGATGTCGCTGATCGGCGGGGTCAATCAAGATTTGGCGAACCCCAAGGCGATCTTGGTTTTGCGCGTCTATCCGCCAGCAGCGGTCAGTTCCACGTCACAAAACGGCCCACCCAAGGCGCAGATGGTGTTTGCCTTTGATCTGACAACGGCTGATGGGTTATTCAGCGCAGGTGCCTTCCCGATCCAAGATCGGGATTTGGTTCTTGTGACACAAAGTCCGCTCGTCAATACGTCGAATGTGGTGCGGCTTGTCACCAGCATGTTCACAAGCTCAAGGCTGGTTTACTACGGCGTCCAATAAGGCTCACTCGCCGTCTTCCAGCCGTGTGCGCAATTCACGCAGCACGGGCAAGACGGCGCGCACGCGGTCAGCGCCCAAGGCTTTGACCAGATCGCCAATGACTGGCACCACGGCCTGCACCGCCGCATCCCGCGCGGAGCGGCCGGCGGGGCTGATCGCCACGAACTTGCGGCGGGCATCATCCCAATCGGGGCGGATGTGGATATGGCCGGCCCATTCCAGCTTGGACAGGGTGTTGGTCATGGCCCCACGGGTGACGTGAAAGGCCTTGGCCAGTTGGGCAGGGGTGCGTTCATCTTGCACGCCTGCAAGGTGGTTCAGCACCGAAAAATGCGACAGCTCCATCCCCTTGGGCAGGGCTTTGGAAATGCGGTTGCGGGCCAGTTGATCGGCCGTCAGCAACTCGCCAAACAAAGAGACGGCGAGGTCTTCAAGCCGCTCGGTCATGGCCCATCAAAGCCGCGGTCGTGCTGAAGCGAGGGCACGCGGCGGCGGGCTTCGCCCGCTTGGGTCAGGTCTAGGTCAACCAGCGTGACGCCAGGTTCGGTGCCGCCATCGGCCAGCACCTCTCCCCAAGGGCCAATCGCCAAGCTGTGGCCATAGGTGCGCCGGCCCTTGCCACTGGCTTCGGCGTGAAAGCCGGTCTGGGCGGGGGCCAGCACGAAAGCGCCATTCTCTATCGCCCTTGCGCGCAGCAGGGTTTCCCAATGGGCAGCACCGGTGATGTGGTTGAAGGCCGCAGGCACCGTCAAAATCTGCGCCCCGCCTTGGGCTAAGGCGCGGTAAAGATGGGCAAAGCGCACATCGTAACACACACTCATGCCAAGGGTGGCAAAGGGTGTTTGGGCAACAACCGCCTTATCTCCGGGACGAAACGCCGCTGATTCGCGGTACACCTCGGTTTCAGAGACGTTCACGTCGAACATGTGGATTTTGTCGTATCGTGCCGCAATGCTGCCGTCAGGGCCGATCAGAAACGACCTGTTGGCAAAGCGCCCATCCGCATCGCCCGTCACCAGCGCGATAGAGCCGATCAGCAGCCAGCTGCCCAGCTTTGCGGCCTCGTCCCGCAGGGCGGCCAAGGTGGGGTCATCTGATTCGCCCCGCAGCAGGGCTTTTTGCGCGGCACGGTCGGACCACAGGCCGTTGGTGCATTCCGGCGTCAGGATAAACTGCGCGCCTTCGGCTTGGGCTTGGCGCACAAAGCTCAAGGTCGTGGCCAGATTGGCCACGGGGTCGTCGGTGACGGTCAGTTGGACGAGGCCTATGCGCATCGCGATCAGGCCAGCATCGGGTCAAGTTTGCCGTCATGATCCAGCGCGTGCAGATCATCGCAGCCGCCGACATGCTGGTTGGCGATGAAAATCTGCGGCACGGTGCGCCCGCCATTGGCGCGGTGGGTCATGGCCTCGCGCAAGGATGGGTCGCGGCCCACGTCAATTTCGGTAAACGCCACACCTTTCTTGGTCAACAAGCGTTTGGCCGCATGGCAATAGGGGCAGGTTTGGGTGGTGTAGATTTCGACAGATTTCATCGGGATCATCCTTGGGGCCGCTGCGGCGCTGGGGCTTAACATAAGGATTTAAGCCTGTTTCGCAACGCGCGCCATGACCAAAACGGATATGTCGCTGGCACCTGCCGCCAAGCACGCCTCTGCCGCCGCGGCCAAAGTTGCGCCGGATGTCATCACATCATCCACCAGCAACACATGCCGCCCCTGCACCCGCGCCGCCCGTCGCGGATGCAGCGTCAAAGCGCCAGACATATTGTGAAAGCGCCCGTCGCGGCTGCGGCCCTCTTGCGATCCGGTGTTGCGGGGGCGTTGCAGCAGGTCGGGGCAGTGGGACAGGCCAGCCAATCGCGCGATTCGCGCCGACAAAACCGCCGCTTGGTTGTAACGCCGCTGCACCAAGCGCCACCAATGCAAGGGCACGGGGGCGACCAGCATATCGGGCACCAGCAAAGGCTGGGCGGCTTTCGTCATCCACGCAGCGGCGGGGTGGGCAATATCCAGCCGGTCGGCGTGTTTCAGGGCCAGCACCAGTTTGCGGCCGTTTTCGTGGTACAGCAGCGCGGCGCGACCTGCCCGCCACGGGCGGGCGATGGTCAGGCAATCGTCGCACAAGACAGGGGCGTCAGCCTCTTCCCCCGGCAGGAGAACGCCGCAGTGGTTGCACACCAGCCCTGTGATGAAAGGCGTGTCGCGCCAGCAATCGCCGCACAGGCCAAAATCGCTGGTCACCCGCGCCCCGCAACTGATGCATTGCGGCGGGTAGGCTATGTGCAGCAAGGCTTGCAATCCCATCGCGCGCTCCTATGGTCCGGCTTATGCAAACCGTGCCCCTTCTGACCGACCGCCCCCGCCTTTTGCGCAACCGCCAAAGGGCCTCGGCTTTGTTCTTGCAAGAGATGGTCGTGTCTGAAGTGCAAGAAAGACTGATCGAGGTTAACAGAGCCTTTACAGCACCCGTGGTGGTGACAGGTTTTTCGCAACTTTGGCCAGAAATGCCCACAATTACAGATGACGAGGTGCTGAACCTTGCCATCGGCGCGCAAGATCTGGTGGTGCATGCGCTGGCGTTGCATTGGGCGAATGATCCGGTCGGCCAACTGGTGCAATGCCGCCGTGCCCTAAAGCCGGACGGTTGGTTTATGGCGCTGCTTTTTGCCGGCCAAACCCTGCACGAACTGCGCGCCTGTCTGGCGCAGGCCGAGGCCGAGGTGACAGGCGGCCTGTCGCCCCGCGTGCTGCCCATGGCAGAGATCCGCGATCTGGGCGGGCTTTTGCAACGGGCGGGGTTTGCCCTGCCGGTGGCCGACAGCTTTAGCACCCAAGTGCGCTACCGCGACGCCTTTCACCTGATGCAAGACCTGCGCGCCATGGGCGAGGGCAACGCGATGGCTGCGCGCCTGCGCAAACCCACACAGCGTGCGGTGTTTGCCCGCACGGCAGAGCTTTACCAACAGGCTTACGGTGGGGCGGATGGCAAGATTCCCGCCACCTTTGAAATCGTGGTGCTGACCGGCTGGGCCCCCGACGACAGCCAGCCCAAACCACTGCGCCCCGGTTCCGCCGCAAAACGCCTGTCTGATGTGCTTTGTGTGCCCGAAGTAAAGCTTCCCCGCGATGCAGGCATTTGATTTGACGCCGATTGCCTCTATCTGTGCCTGACGAATCAAGGAGCACCAGATGAGCGATGTCGCCCCCGGAACCGGACGTTTGGCCCATGCGCCGGCCAGCCACCCAGTCGTCAAAACCCCGCGGGTGGGCGTTCTTCTGGCCAATCTGGGCACGCCTGACGGCTACGACTATTGGTCGATGCGCCGCTATCTGAACGAGTTCTTGTCCGACAAGCGCGTGGTCGATCTGCCCGACTGGAAATGGCAGCCGATTTTGCAGGGGATTATTTTGACCGTTCGGCCGTCAAAATCGGGGGCGAATTACAAGTCGATCTGGAACCATGATCAGAACGAAAGCCCGCTTTTGACCATCACCAAGCAGCAGACGGCGGCGATCAGGGATAATCTGACAGCGGTTTACGGCGACGAAATTATGGTCGATTTCTGTATGCGCTATGGCAACCCGTCCACCGCGTCAAAGGTCAAGGCGATGATCGCGGCGGGGTGTGAGAAGATCGTGTTCTTCCCGCTTTACCCGCATTACGCAGGCGCCACATCGGCCACGGCGAACGACGCATTCTTTCGCGCTTTGGCCAGCGAAAAGCGCCAGCCGGCGGTGCGCACGGTGGCGGAATACTTCGAACATCCCCTTTATATTCAAGCACTTGCGAGGTCTGTCACCGATGCCTATGCCAAGCTTGACCACAAGCCCGACGTTCTGGTCACCAGCTATCACGGCATGCCGCTGCGCTATTTGATGGAGGGCGATCCCTACCATTGCCAATGCATGAAAACCACCCGCCTGCTGCGTGAGGCCTTGGGATGGGAGAAGGGCGCGATTGATGTCAGCTTCCAGTCGGTGTTTGGCCGCGAGGTGTGGCTGAAGCCCTATACCGTGGAACATGTGGCCGAACTGGCCAAGGCAGGCAAAAAACGCATCGCGGTGATGGCCCCGGCCTTCTCATCCGATTGCATTGAAACCTTGGAAGAAATTCAAGGCGAAATCTGTGAGGCTTTTATGCACGCGGGCGGTGAAAGCTTTACCTATATCCCCTGCCTGAACGACCAGCCGGCCCATATCTCGGCGCTGTCGAGCATTATCCGTGAAAATCTGGTCGGCTGGCTGAGGTCATAACAAAACAAAAGGACGGCAGTTGCCCGCCGTCCTTTCAAAATCTGTGCCTGCACATCTGAAGCGAGCTTCAGACCGGAATGCTCAGTTCGACGAAGCGACAGCAGCCACAACCAGCAGCAGCAGCAGCGGAACAACCATGCCGCCAGCCGACGACGAGGTGGTTTCAGCGACAACCGGTGCAGCTTCAACGACCGGTGCAGCCATGCCGCCAGCGAAAGCGGTGGAAGCAGCCAGCGTCAGGGCGGCGGCGAGAGCGAATTTTTTCATTTTGATCTCCGTTTTGTTTATTCAGCCGCTTGATCCGTTCAGGACGCGACAGAACTGTTGCTCGTGGCAGCATAAAAGCATTTCGGCAGCACTTTTGCAACTGCCCTAGCTATATTTTGATAATTATTGCCCAATTTACCACAGCGCAAAGAAAAAGACGGCAGCAAAACTGCCGTCTTTGGACCGATTCCGATTGAGCGGATCGTGTTTTAGATCAGTTGGACGACGCGACAGCAGCGACAACCAGCAGCAGCAGCAGCGGAACAACCATACCGCCAGCCGACGACGAGGTGGTGGCAGCAACGACCGGTTCAACAACAGGCGCAGCAACGCCACCAGCGAAAGCGGTGGAAGCAGCCAGGGTCAAAGCGGCGGCGAGAGCGATCTTTTTCATAGTATTCTCCATTTAAAGCGCCCAACCGTATTTTGACAGAGGCAGCGGGCGCGCCCAAGATATGTCCTCTTGTTACTTTACAAGCAGGTCGCACGCAATATTGCAACAGTTTCAGCACATCTTTTGGGGGTCAAACTTGAAGAATCGTCAAAAAAGCAACACTCTGCAGGCTACTTGGACGTACGTCACAATTTTGACACAAAAACTCCCTGCACCTTAAGCCTCACGGCTAGATGAGCAAGACTTGTGTGCCAACCGATGCCAAATCGAACAACTCGACGATCTGTTCGTTGTAAAGACCAATACATCCATTCGACGAACGGCGGCCAATCTTGCGGGTGTCGTGGGTGCCGTGAATGCGGTAACTGGGCCAGCCCAAATACAAGGCCCTGATTCCCAGTGGGTTTTCTGGCGATCCCCCCTCGACCGAGGCGGGCCAGTCGGGGTTGCGCTCTAGTTCGCCCTTGGTCGCGACCCAACGCGGGTTCACAACTTTCTCGATCACGCTGGTGCTGCCGCGCTTGGTCAATTCTTCGGTCAGCGGCACCGAAGTGGGGTACAGCCTGTAAACCGTTTGATCCTGCGACCAAAAATGGAGCGCCCGCGAGGTGATGTCGACCAGAATCGCACCATTATCCGTGTTGGCGAAATAGTCTTGCCACGACAGCAGGCGGAAGCTGGAAATATTCGCCCGCGCGTTGGCTTCGCTGGTGGGGGTTTCAAATTCGGTGGAATTGGCAAAATTCTGCGCCTGCGCCGGCATCGCCGCTGCGGTCAGACCTGCCGCAGCCCCTGTCAGAAACAAGCGGCGTCCTAGGGTTTTTTGGGTGTCAGTCATGCGCTGATCTCCTGTTTGGGTCGTCCTGTGCCCGATTGCGGCGGTGATATACTGATTGGCGGGCCGCAGCAATTCACAGCCCAGTCAACCGGCCAGACCTTGCCATGGGTTTTTCTTGGCGATGTTATGCGCTAAAGACGGTTAACATATTTCAAAGGCCCGCTTGGGGCCCAAGACAGGTGATGAAGAATGGATCGACGCAGGGCTTTGCTACTTGGTGCCGCAGCGGCTTTGGCGGCTTGTGCCAAACCAGCCCCTGCCCCTGTCGGGTCGGACGGCAAGCCGCTGCCGCAGGTCTATCACATCAAACCGGGTGACGAATCAGTCATTTCCTACCGGATGCTGGATGGCGTCAACGCCTTGCGCCAAAGCAAGGGCGCACCGCAGGTGCAGTTTAACGCCGCTTTGATTGCCGCCTGCGCCACCCATTCGCGGGATATGGCGGTGCAGAACCGGCCTTGGCACTTCGGATCGGATGGCTCGTCACCCTTGGTGCGGGTGCAGCGGGTGGGGTATACCGGCAAACTGCTGGGCGAGTTGATTTCGGAAACCTATCAAACCGAACTGGTCACCCTATCAGATTGGATGGCCCAAACCGACACGCGCGATGTGGTTTTGGACGCAAGAGCCACCGAGATGGGGTTTTCGTGGTTCCAAGAACCCTCGGGCAAGCTGTGGTGGACGATGCTGATGGGCACTGCCCTTTAACGGGCAGGCCTTAGGGATAGATGTTGATCTGCGTGCTGTCTTTGACCATGGCATAGATCTCTTCGATCTCTTTATCGCTGACAGCGATGCAGCCAACTGTCCAATCGCCTTTCACCTTTGTCCAACCGGGTTGACCGTGGATAAAGATATCGCCCCCCGGCTGTTTGCCGGCAGACTTGGCAAAGGCGCGTTGGGCGTCGTTGGGGTAAGATATGCGCAGCGACAGGTGATAGGTTGATTTGGGGTTGTGCTGGCTGATGCGGTAAGCGCCTTCGGGCGTTTTGCCATCGGCTTCAAACTGCTTGGGGCCGATCGGGTTGCCGCCAAGCTGGATGTGATATTCTTTCAGCACAGTTTTGCCATGCAGCAAAAACATCTTGCGATCGCTCTTGTGCACCTCGATCGCGGTGACGCTTTCGCCGTGATAGCTTTGAAACTTCGACGGCTTCATGCAAGAGGCAAGCCCCAGAACTGCAAGGGCCAGAAAAACACCCCGAAGAAAACCTGCCATGTCCTGCCCGCCTTGCCGTTTTTTTCCGACTTAGCGGAAAGGTTGCTGGCTGGCCAGAGGCTTTGGGCGCAGGCTGTTACAGCGTGAACTGCGCTGCCAATTCCACGTGCGGCGACCAACGGAATTGGTCGATCACCTGCACCCAGTTCAGCTTGTAGCCCGCTTGGGTCAAGATCTTGGCGTCGCGGGCAAAGGTGGCGGGGTTGCACGAGACGGCGGCAATCACCGGAACTTTCGACTTGGCCAAGGTGTGGCTTTGCGCTTCGGCCCCGGCACGGGGCGGGTCGATGACGACGGCGTCATAGCCCTTGAACTCATCCGGTTCCAGCGGGCGGCGGTACAGGTCGCGGATGTCATTGGTGACGCGCTTGATGCCTTCGGCCATGCGAAAGCCTTTGTCCAGCGCAGTCAACATGGCGACATCGCCCTCAACCGCGTGAATTTCGGCGTGTTCGGCCAAGGGCAGGCCAAAGGTGCCGATACCCGCGAACAGGTCGATGATGCGGCGGGCGGGGCCTACGGCGGATTTGACGCTGGCCAGAAGGGCTGCTTCGCCTTCGGCTGTGGCTTGCAAAAAGGCACCGACAGGCAAGGGCACATTGGCGCGGCCAAAGCGCATCATGGGTTGGGCGCGTTGGGCGATGACTTCGCCGTTCCAGCTTAGCCGCGACAGGCCAAAGGATTCCACCAGTCGGGCCAAATCCATCCGCTGGGTGGAATCGGCAGGCTTGCCGCCCGTGACCGCCACATCCGGCCCCGAGGTGGTGCGCGTGATCGCCAAATCCATTTCCTGACTGCGCGATCCGCCCAGTTTTACAATCGCCTCAAGCGCGGGAAAGGCGCTGACCAGATCGGGGTGCAGCAACTGGCATTCCGGCACCGCCACCAACACATCCGAGGCGCGGGAATGAAAGCCCATCAAAACCCCGCCCTTGGTGCGCCGTGCGGCCAAAGTGGCGCGGCGGCGTGATCGGGGGGGAGAGGTGATAATGGGTCGTAAATCCGCCTCTAGCCCCTGAGCGGCCAAAGCGGTGCGCACGATGGTTGTTTTCCAATCGGCGACAAACCCATCCGAGGCGTGCTGCATCATGCACCCGCCGCAGGTGCGCGCATGGCTGCAAGGCGGTTTCACGCGGTGGATGGAGGGCGTCAAAATCCGCAGATCGGCCAAGGTGTCGCCTTTGACCGTGCCCTCAACCTCTTCGCCCGGCAGGGTTTGGGGGGCAAAGATCGAGCCTTCGGGGCCTTGAATGATCCCGTCGCCCAAATGGCCGATCCGCGCTATGGTAAATGTCACTCTGCCGCTTCCTTGTCGTCAACGCCGATGAAGCCGCCGCTTTGACGGTTCCAGTAGCGCGCGTAAAGCCCCCCAAGGGCCAAAAGCTGCGGATGGGTGCCTTGTTCGACGATGTGGCCCTGATCCAGCACGATGATCCTGTCCATCTCGGCGATGGTCGACAGGCGGTGGGCAATGGCCAGCACGGTTTTGCCCTGCATGATCCGGCCCAAGGCGTCTTGGACGCTGGCCTCAATCTCGGAATCCAAGGCCGAAGTTGCTTCATCCAGCACCAAGATCGGCGCGTCTTTCAGAAAGGCGCGGGCAAGGGCGATGCGCTGGCGCTGGCCGCCTGACAGCTTGACGCCGCGTTCGCCCAAGAAAGCTTCATAGCCGCTGCGGCCTTGGTGGTCTTTCAGGGTCAGAATAAACTCATGCGCTTCGGCGGCGCGGGCGGCGGCGACCATCTCGGCCTCGGTCGCATCGGGGCGACCGTAGAGGATGTTTTCGCGGGCCGAACGGTTGAACATGGCAGTTTCCTGCGTGACCATGCCGATCTGGCGGCGCAAGGATTCTTGAGTGACGGACCGCACATCGACCCCGTCCAGCCGGATATTGCCGCTTTCGGTGTCATAAAGCCGCAGCAGCAAAGCCACCAAGGTCGACTTGCCCGCGCCAGAGGCCCCCACGATGCCGATCTTTTCCCCCGGTGCCACGTTCAGCGACACATCGCGCAACCCGCCCGCCTTGCGCCCATAGGCGAAAGAGACGTGGTCCATCGTGATCTGCCCCTTCACCCGCGGCATCTCGCCCGCGTCTGGCGCATCGGCCAGGGAGTAGGGCGGCGTTAGGGTGCGCAGGCCGTCTTCGACCTCGCCCAGATTGCCAAAGATACCCATCAGCGAAAATGACACCCAGCCCGTCATCTGCGCCAAACGGAAGCTGACAGCGCCCGCCGCTGCTATGTCACCTGCGGTAGCGGAACCGGTTGACCAAAGCCACACCGTGGCCCCCACCATCAAGACCGGCAAAATCCCCGCCAAGCCCATCAGATTAAAGCGAAACCAAGACGAGATCGCCCCATAGACCATCGCCGAATCGCGAAAGCTTTGCATCGCATCCAGCGCCACGCGGTCTTCGTGTTCGGTACGGGCAAAAAGCTTGACGGTTTTCATATTCGTCACGGTATCGACGATCTGCCCCGTCACGTTCGCGCGTGCCGAAGCCCGCATGGCCGAAGCCCCGCGCACGCGCCGCAGGTAATAGCGAATGAACAGCGCGTAAGCCACCACCCAAGCCAGCAGCACCACCGACACGGCCCCGTCAATCGCCACCATCAAGGCGACCGAGCCCACAACCGAAGCCAGCGCAAAGGCCACTGTTTCAATCGTGCCTGACACCACATCCGTCGCCGCCCGCGCCGTTTGCATCTGCTTTTGCGCGATACGTCCGGCAAAGTCGTTGTCAAAGAAGGTGACAGAATGGCCCAGCGTCCAGCGGTGCAGCCGCGATAAGATCAGCGGGAACAGGTTGGGTTCGATGATCAGCGACAGGGCCGAGGTGTTGATGCCAAAGACCAGCGGCCTGACGACCAAGTAGAAGGCCGCAAAAATCGCAAACAACTGCCAATGCTGTTGGAACACCAGCGCAGGCGTGCCATTGGCCGCGTCAATCACATGGCCCAGAATGGTCGCACTGACCGCCTCTAGCGAGCCTGCGACAGACGACCAAAAACTGGCCCAAATCACACCCGCCCAAGCGCCGCGCAGCGCCCAGCCGAAGAAGGGCAAAGAGCGTGCGGGGGGCGGCAGGTTGGTCGGCTGAAAGGGCGCGATGGCGGGGCCAAGCATCATGGGGTGGTATGTTCCAGATCATCGCGCAGAAAGCCGCCGGATTGGCGCGCCCAGAATTGCGCGTAAAGGCCGTTTTGGGCCAGAAGGGCCGCGTGGGGGCCCTGCTCGACAATATGGCCGCGATCCAGAACCACGATGCGGTCCATCGCGGCGATGGTCGACAGGCGGTGGGCGATGGCGATCACGGTTTTGCCTTGCATCACGCCGAACAGGGCTTTTTGAATGGCGGCTTCGGCTTCGGAATCCAAAGCACTTGTCGCCTCATCCAAAATCAAAATCGGCGCATCTTTCAGGATCACCCGCGCCAAGGCCACGCGCTGGCGCTGCCCGCCTGACAGTTTCACACCGCGCTCGCCCACATGGGCATCGTAGCCCTTGCGGCCCTGCGGGTCTTCCAACGTCAGAATAAAGTCATGCGCTTCGGCCTGCTGGGCGGCTGCGATCATCGCGGCGTCACCGGCATCGGGGCGGGCGTACAGGATGTTATCGCGCACCGAGCGGTGCATCAGGCTGCTGTCTTGCTGCACCATGCCAATCTGGCGGCGCAGGCTGGATTGGGTGACTTGGGCGATGTCTTGCCCGTCAATCAGGATCTGGCCTTGCTCGGTGTCATAAAAGCGCAAGATCAGCTTGACCAGCGTTGACTTGCCCGCGCCAGAGCGCCCGATCAGCCCGATCTTTTCCCCCGGATGCACGGTCAGCGACAGGTTCTGCAAGCCGCCCGATCCGCGCCCGTAATGGTGGCTGACCGTGTTGATTTCGATCAGGCCCTTTTCAAAGTTCAACGGCTTGGCATCGCTGGAATCCACCAGCGTCACGGGTTGGGTGATGGTCTGCATCCCCTCTTGCACCGTGCCCAAATTCTGCACCAAATTCGTCGTGGCCCACATGATCCAATAGGTCATCGAATGCAGCCGCAGCACCAAAGCCACCGCCGCCGCCACCAAGCCAACAGAGGCTGATCCGTGGAACCACAGATAAATCGCCCAGCCTGACACGCCCGTGACCATCAACCCGTTCAAAAAGGTCAAGGTCGTGTCCATCACGGTGACGATGCGCATCTCTTTTTGAAAGGTCGTGCGCGCGCCTTCGATGGCGTCTTTGGCATAGGCCAGCTCGCGGTCGTCATGGGCGAAAAGCTTAACCGAATGAATGTTTGTATAGCTGTCGACCACACGGCCTGTCACGGCAGAACGCGCCTCGGAACTGGCGGTCGAAGCCGGACCGGCGCGCTTGATGGTCCAGCGCATCAAAGCGATATAACCTACAAACCACGCCACCAAAGGGATCAGCAGGCGCACATCGGCATTGGCCAGCATCACCGCCGCTGCAATCAGCGTGGTGGAGGCAAAAGCCACCGCGTCAAACACCTGAAACACGGCATCGCCTGCGGCAGGCGGGGCTTGCATGATGCGATTGGCAATGCGGCCCGCGAAATCGCTTTCAAACCAGCCGACCGGTTGGCGCAACACATGGGCATGGGCCCGCCACCGCATCATTGTGCCAAAGTTGGTCAGGATGGTGTTGTGCAGCAGCGCGACATTCGTGCCGCCGATGATGGGGCGGATGAAAACGATGGCTAGCGCCACCAAGATAATCTCTGTCCCATGTGCCGCCCAAACGGCGGCGGGGGTGCCTTGGCCCAACAGATCGACCAGATGGCCCAGATACCACAGCAAGCCCACTTCGGAGGCGGCATTGAGCGTTGAAAACAGCGCTGTGACAGCAAAAACCTTGCGGAACGGCCGCACATAATCGGCCAGAAACGGCCACAACTGGCGCGGCGGCGTGTCGGTTTGCGTATAGGGGGCGTAGGGGTCGACAAGACCCTCAAAGAATTTGAACATGATGGGCCTTTTGGTTGCCTGTGGCACATAGCGCAAAATGCGGCAGAGGGAAACCGGGCTTAGCCCAGAAGTTCGCGGCGATTTAAGCGCAGGTCGCTGGCCAGCCAAAGGCTTTCCAATTGTGCCAGTTTTGCGCCCAAGGCGGGGCCTTGAAACTGCTCCATCAGATCGGCGGCAGTCACGGGAAAGCGGCTTGCGGCCCCCCTTGCGACATCCTGGTGCCACTGCGCAGGCAAGGCGCTTTCGAGCAGCGCAGCGCGTGAAAGCACGGCATCGGTCCCCGCCTCTGCCCCCAGTTTCCAGCCCAAAGCGGCGGGGGACAGGTTGCTGCCAATCTGGTCACGCAAGCGCGCCATCTGCCCCTGTTCTGCGCGTGACAGGCGCAGCGCGTCACCCCAATCCTGCCCGCCCAACACCACAAGCCGGCGCTGCCAGCGGGGGGGCACATCGCTTTCCAGATGCACCAAGCGGGAGATATATCGCGGATCAGCCCCTGTCAGAACGTGCCGCAACACACCCGACACCGCCATGCTGGCCAAGGCGGGGGCCGGATCGCGGGCGGATAAAAGCTTGCGCATCTCGGCCCCGATGCGCTCGCGGCTTAAGGTGTCGATGCCGTCAGCGAGTTCTGCACAGGCGGCCAAAGCGTCCGTATCTATGCCCAGCGCGGGGTCGCCGTAGGTGGCGGAAAATCGGAAAAAGCGCAGGATGCGCAGGTAATCTTCGCGAATGCGCTGCGCAGGGTCGCCCACAAAGCGCAGACGGCGCGCCAGAAGGTCAGGCAGGCCGCCCAAGGGGTCAACCACCTCGCCCAAAGGGTCGGCGTACAGCGCGTTCATGGTGAAATCGCGCCGTGCCGCGTCTTGGGCGATATCGCTGGAATAGGCCACCACGGCATGGCGGCCATCGGTGCGCACATCGCGGCGGAATGTGGTGATTTCGTGGGCAAGACCTGCGGCCAGCACGGTGACAGTGCCGTGGTCAATCCCCGTAGGGATAGCTTTAAATCCCGCCGCTTCAACCAAACGGACCACCTGATCGGGCAGGGCATCGGTGGCCAGATCAAGATCCCCGACCGCTTCGCCCAGCAGGGCGTTGCGCACACAGCCGCCGACAAAGAAAATGCGGTACCCTCCCGCCTGCACTGCTGCGCACATGGCTTGCGTGGCGGGGCGGTCCAGCCATGCGCCCGCAATCTTCATGGCGTGGCCCTTTCGGCCAAGCCGCGCAGAATACGCGCTGTGGCACCCCAGATGTAATAAGGCCCCCACGGCACCACATAATACGACCGCCAGACACCGCGCCACTGACGCCGTTCGATGGTATAGCTTGCGGGGTTGAGTAGGTGCGCCAGGGGCACAAAGAACACCTCCTCCACCTCGCCCACGTCGGGGGCGGGGGTAAAGGGGGCGACTTCGGCCAAGATGGGCGTCATCTGAAAGCCTGTCACCGTCTGGTGCGGGGCCAAGCGGCCCAGCGGGCGCACGCGGGCGGGGGGCAGACCTACCTCTTCATGCGCCTCACGCAGGGCGGTGTCTTCAAGGGTGGCATCACCCGCCTCTTGCTTGCCACCGGGAAAGGCGATCTGACCGGGATGGTGTTTCAGATGCGAGGCGCGCTTGGTCAGGATCACCCGTGATCCCGCCGCATCGGGCACAATTCCCACCAGCACCGCCGCCGCCCGCAGCGGCATATCTTTCGGGATCAACCCCGGGTTCAGATCAAAGTCAGACGAGGCCCCGCCCGACCGTGCCAAGGCAGCGATCAGGCGGTTCAGGTCATTCGGCATCGCCCTCGGCCTTTTTCGCCTCAAACCCCAAGGTCTTGGGATCAAACTCGTAATGCGCGCCGCAGAATTGGCAATCGGCGGTGACGATCCCTTCAGGGGTGGTCATATGCACGATGTCTTTTTGCGAATAGATCGACATGGTCTGGCGCACCTTATCGGCCGAGCACGAGCAGCCGAAATGCACCGGCGTTGCGTCAAACACACGGGGGCTTTCTTCGTGGAACAGGCGCACCAGCAATTCGGTGGGGGCCACGGTGGGGCCGATCAGTTCCAGCT
>JBAXLX010000030.1:0-17412 GCA_037134595.1 Pseudomonadota bacterium | reverse complement strand
CTTTTGGCCCGGGGCCAGATCATAGTCTGAAACGGTGCCGGTCAAACGATCCAGCACCCGCAAGACACCGCCTGTTGCCACGACCACTTGGGCCGAGGCTACCACGGCCCATCCGGCGACCACCACCCCCGCCAATCCCAAGCGGGCCGCAGGGATCATGGCGCTTTGGCCGCGCTATCGGCGGGCTTGGAGCCGACAAATTTCATCAACAGCGAGACGAGCGAGACAGCCCCTTGGGTGTCTTCGATCTCATCGCCCGGGGCCAGAACATCGGGCATCCCGCCCGGTTGCAATTCGATATAGTTGCCACCCAAAAGCCCTTCCGAGGAAATCAGGATGGCGCTGTCGCTGGGAAGTTCAACAGATTTGTTCAAGGAAATCACGGCGTCGGCCATATAGGTTTGCGGGTTCAAGGTCACGCTTGTCAAGGTGCCAACCTTGACGCCGGCCAGTTTCACATCCGACCCAAGGCTGACCCCTTCAATCGATCGGAAAGAGGCGCGCAGGTCATAGGTGTCGCCCCCGCTGCCCAAGCCCGCCCCTTTGCCCGCAAAGACAACAAAGGCCACAGCCGCAGCCACAACCAGCAAACCGGCGGCAATCTCAAGCTTGTTTTCGGCCATGATCTGCCCTGCCTATCGTGCCAAGTTTACTGCGGTGTCCAAGCTTCGTAATCGGCCCGCGCGGCGGGGGCGGCACGGCGAATGGATCCGGGCGGTGCATAGGCGGCGGCGGTGCCGGTGAGGTTTTCCAGATGCGGTTCTTCCCAAGCCTTGTGCGGCAAGGGGGCCGTGGTGGGCGGTTGATCCCAGGTGTGGTGCAGCCAGCCGTGCCAATCGGGCGAGACACGAGAGGCTTCCATCTCGCCGTTGTAGATCACCCAGCGTTTCTTGCCGTCGGCGGTTTGGTAATACAAATTGCCTTGGCCATCTGCGCCCACCTTGACGCCGCGCCGCGCGGTGAAAAGCTGGGTCCCCAAGGTCTGGCTATTCCACCAAGTCACGGCGCGCTTTAGAACAGACATGGCTAACCTCCGGATGCTTTAGGGTTCTATGCCGGAACGGGGCGAAAAGGTCCAGAGGTGGCGCAAACGAGTTTTCTGCGAAAACTCTGGCCAACGATCTTTCTGCGAAAGATCGTGCTGAAAATTTTCGCAGAAAATTTGTGGGCGCGCCTAAGACCGCAGCGCCTTTTCCATAGCGGCCCAAAGCACTTCCACCGGTTCTACCCCCACCGAAAAGCGAACAAACCCCGGGGCCACCGCATCCCCCCAGCGCGCACGTCGCTCTCCCGCCGAATGGGTGCCCCCAAAAGACGTGGTCTGCGTCACATAGGCACAGCGCGACAGGAAATCCTCGGCCTCCGCCTCACCTTCCAACTCAAAGGTCAGCAAAAAGCCAAAACCGCTCATCTGCCGCTTGGCTATGGCATGGGCGCGGTCGGTCGGCAGGCCGGGATAGCGCAGGGATTTGATGCGCGGATGCTCGGCCAAGCGTTCGGCAATCGTCTGGGCGCTGGCGCACATGCGGGCCAAGCGCACCTCCAGCGTTTCAAGGCCACGGTGCAAGAGCCACGCCTCAAAAGCCCCTGGCACCGATCCCGACAGCTTGCGCCAGTCAGCCACCCGCGCCATCAAGGCCGGATCACGCCCCGAGACATGGCCGTAGAGCACATCGGAATGCCCCGCGGGTGCCTTGGTATCGGCGGCCACGACCAGATCGGCCCCCAAATCCAATGGGCGCTGCAACAGGGCGGTCATCGTGGTGTTGTCGACAATCAACCGCGCCCCTACCGCATGGGCCTTGCGCGCGGCCAAGGATAGGTCGCAGCAATCCAGCCCGGGGTTGGACGGCGTTTCGACAAAGACCACCGAGGCGCCGGAAAAATCGGCCTCGTCCATGTCGGCGGTGGCAATCAGGCGCACTTTCACGCCCAAGGGGGCTAGGAATTGATCCGTCAGCAGGCGGGTTGTGTAATAGCCGTCCGATGGCAAGATCACTTCGGACCCCGCTTTGCAGGTGCAAAACAAGGCCGCCGCAATCGCTGCCATGCCAGAGGGAAAGCCCACCACGCTGGCCCCTTCCAGAATGGCCAGTTGTTCTTCGACCTCTTCCCAAGTGGGCATCGCCATGCGGCCATATTTATAGGCCGCATTCTCCAAACCCGGCAAATGATAGGTCGTCGCTGACACCAAAGGTGGCGCAATCGGGTCGCCGCGCGCCACCCGATCCGCCCTGTGATGCAGCATATCGGCAAAGCGGCGGTCTTGGGTCATGGCGCGGGTCCTGTTCAAAAAAGCCGGGGGAAGGCCCCCCGGCTTAAGAGGAGTATTTACGCCAAGATGAAATCATTCAAGCCGTGCCGGAAAGCCCGCCGCGCGCAGGTCTGTGCCAAGCGCGTCTTCCAGCAGTTTGACGATCTGGGTCGATTGCGCCTGCCCGCCGTAGACCGCCTTGCCTTTCATGAAGGTCTGGTTGGTCAGCGAGGCCAGATCCAGCGGCACGCCGTATTCCTTACCGAACCCCATGGCAAAGCCCAGATCCTTCAGTGCCAGATCCATTGTGAAGGCGATGTCGTAAGAGCCGTTCAAGATCAACTGGCCTTCGGTTTCATGCACGAAAGAGGAACCGGACGAGGCCGTAATCGCCTCCCACGCGGTTTTCAGATCAAGCCCGCCGCGTTTGGCCAGCATCAAGGCCTCACCATCCGCGACAAGGTGGATGAAGGCCAGCATATTGGTGATAACCTTGATCACCGCCGCCGACCCCAAGGGGCCCATGTGGAAAATCTTGTCCCCAATCGCCTGCAAGGCGGGGCGGTGCAGGTCGAACAGGTCTTGATCGCCGCCGACCAGCACGGTGATCTCGCCGCGTGCCGCCAGATGCACCCCGCCTGTCACCGGCGCTTCCAGCATGCGCACGCCAAACCCTTGCGCAAGGTCGCCCAAGCGCAGCACATCTTCCCGCCCGAGGGTCGAGTTTTCCACCCAAGTCGCGCCCTTACGCATAGCCGGCAAAATCTGCGTCAGAACGGCTTCTGACACCGCAGGCGACGGCAGGCAGGTGAAGATATGATCCACCCCCGCCGCCAGCTCCGCCGGAGAGGTAGCAACCTTTGCCCCCATCGCCGCATGGCGGGCGGCAAGCTCGGTATTGCGGTCGTAGACCGTCACCTCATGCCCCGCGCGGATCAGGCTGGCGGCCAGATGACCGCCCAGATTGCCAAGCCCGATATAGCCATACTTCATTCCGCCCACCCGACGATGCCTTTCACTTCGCAGAAATCATGAATGCCCCAATCGGCATATTCGCGCCCGTTGCCAGACTGTTTGTAGCCACCAAAGGGGGCGAATGTATCCCACGCGGGATAGTTCAGGTTGACCGTGCCCGCCCGCAGACGGCGGGCGATGGGCCGCGCCTCGTCAACACTTCCGGCAATATAGGCGGCCAGACCGTAAGGCGTGTCATTGGCCATTTCGACCGCGTGGTCGATGCTGTCATAGGGCAAGATCGACAGAACCGGCCCAAAGATTTCCTCGCGCGAGATGGTCATGTCGTTTGTCACATGGCCAAAGATCGTGGGCTTCACGAACCAGCCGTGGTTGAGGCCTTGCGGACGTCCGATGCCGCCACAGACCAGCGTAGCGCCTTCATCAATCCCCGCCTGAATAAGCCGCTGCACCTTATCGAATTGCAGTTTCGAGATCAGCGGGCCCATGGTTGTTTCGGTTTCCGTAGGGTCACCCACCACAACCGCTGCAGCAGCTTCAGCCGCATGCACCAAAGCGGCGTCATGCAGATCGGCGGGCACGAACATCCGCGTTGGCGCATCGCAGCTTTGGCCCGTGTTGCCAAAGCACGCCTCGACCCCCGCTTTCACAGCAGCGGCCAGATCGGCGCTGCGCAGGATGATGTTGGGCGATTTGCCACCCAGTTCTTGCGCCACGCGCTTGACCGTGGGGGCAGCGGCGGCTGCTACTGCGGTGCCGGCGCGGGTGGAACCCGTAAAGGACACCATATCCACATCGGGGTGCGAGGACATGCGCGCCCCCACGTCCAACCCCGTGCCATTGACAAGGTTGAACACGCCCGCAGGCACGCCCGCCTTATGGCAGACATGGGCGAACAGCACCCCCGACATCGGCGCAATTTCAGATGGTTTGAGCACCATCGTGCAGCCGGCAATCAGCGCAGGGGCCACTTTGCACGCGATCTGGTTCATCGGCCAGTTCCACGGCGTGATCAGCGCGCAAACGCCGATGCCTTCATGCACAATCCGCGTGGTGCCGCGCATATATTCCCACGCCATCGCCTCGGCGGCTTTGATCGTGCTTTCGATATGCACTTGACCTGCCCAAGCCTGCGCGCCGCGCGCCCATTCGATGGGCGCGCCCATCTCGGTGCTCATGACTTGGGCAAATTCCTCGTACATCTCGTTATAGGTATCAAGGATGCGTTTGACCAAGGCGATCCGCTCGGCCACCGGCGTCACTGTCCACGCCGGAAAGGCCGCTTTGGCACTGGCAATGGCGGTATCAATATCAACCATATCGCCCAAGGCGACTTGGGCGACGATCTCTTCGGTGGCGGGGTTTTCCACCCCCATCCGCGCGCTGGAATGGGGGGTGACCCAAGCGCCGCCGATGTAGAACTTTTCCATATGTGCCGGAACCATCATAGCCTCACTTGAAATGGATGTTGTATTTGGCGCGGATGGCGGCGTCGATCTGCGGATCAATCACATTGCCGGCCCGCGACAGAATCTCGTTCTTGCGCTCGATGGCCTTGTCCAGCAAGACGGGTTTGCCCGCCTCGTTCCATTCCTTCGGGCTCATCCGGTTGGCGACTTTGGGATAGATATACTCGGTCTGCATCAGCTTCAGTGTCTGATCCGACCCCAGATAATGCCCCGGCCCGCCCAAGCAAACCTCTTTCATCGCCTCGATCGAGGTTGAATCCTCGGTCACCTCGATGCCACGCACGCAGCGCATGGCTTGGCCCAAAAGGTCATCGCCCAAGATCAGGCTTTCCATGCAGAACCCCAAAAGCGAAGCATGCATGCCGACCGCTTCATAGCACATGTTCAACCCTGCCAGACCTGCCAGCGTGTTGGTGATGCCCTGCTCCCATCCGGCCTGCATATCGGGCAGTTTGCTGTCGGAAATCCCCGAAGCGGCCCCGCCGGGCAGGTCGTAAAAGCGGTGCATCTGTGCGCAGCCTGCGGTCAGCAAAGCCTGCTCGGCACTGCCGCCCGACATAGCGCCGGTGCGCAGGTCAGACACAAAGGGCCATGTGCCAAAAATCGCCGGAGCACCCTTTTTGATGGCATTGACGTAAACCACCCCCGCCAAGCATTCCGCCATGGCCTGCACAATCGCCAAGGCAATCGGCGCTGGCGCAGTCGCCCCCGCCTGCCCCGCGCTGAGCAGCAGCATGGGCATGCCGCGGCGGATGCAGTCTTCCATCACGCGGCAGGATTCTTCGGCGAATTTCATCGGTGGAACGACAAAGCAGTTGGAATTGCTGACAAAAGGCCGCTCTAGCCACTTATCCTCACCACCTGCCACCTGATGCAGAATGTCAAAGGCGGGGGCTACGGCATCTGGGTCAAAAAAGCTGGTGCCGACGTGCTTTTTGGTGCCCGCAAGGCAAGCGTAGAGCGTATTCAGGTCCATATCGACATTGTCGATCACATCGCGGCACACCATCGTGCGCTGGTAGAAGTGGATATTGTCAAGGTTATCGACCAAGCGCGCCGCGTCATACAGGTCTTGCGCGGTCGAATCGCGGTATTCTAACGTGATCGGGTCGACGATATGCACCGCAGCGCCTGCGGTGCCAAAATGCACATTGGTGCCCGACAGATGCAGATCATGGCGCGTGTCGCGGGCGTGCAGCGTGATGTTGCGCGCCGCCACCGCCAGCATATCTTCGACCAAGGCGCGCGGGAAGCGGATGCGCCCGTCATCGCCCAAAATCGCCCCTGCGCCGGTGAGAATTTCCACCCCCGACGACGGGGCATTGGAAAGCCCGATCACCTCAAGCGCCTCAAGCGCCGAGGCATGGATTTTCGCCATCCCCGCCTCGGTCAGCGGCTTATAGCTGCCGCCGGGCAAGCCACCGCGCACCGGGCGTACGTCATCGGCCAAGGGCGCAGCGCGCATCGCCACGCGGGCCTGACGCCCGCCCGACCGGCCAGACCGCGCCCGTGCGGGTTCACACATGTCTCCAAGATCGCTCATCGCTTTGCCCTTTCATCTTGGCATAAATACTCTGGGGGTGCGGGGGCTAGCCCCCGCTTTGCCCCGTGGTTACATCTTCACGCGCGCCGCCTTGGGGTCATACATCGGCACCAAAGAGGCCACGGCCTTGTGCCGCACGCCGGCGACTTCGATTTCATAAGCGCTGGACAGAACATCCGCCTCGCTTTGGCCTTGGCAGGGCACATAGCCCATGCCAATCGCCCCGCCGAGGTGATGGCCGTAGTTGCCCGAGGTCACCGGCCCCACGATCTTGCCATCGCGCACAATGGCTTCATTGTGAAACAGCAGCGGTTCGGGGTCGGTCAGACGAAACTGCACCATGCGGCGGTTCAGCCCTTGATCTTGCTTTTTCAGCACGGCATCGCGGCCGATGAAGGCGGGCTTTTTGGTGCGCACGGCAAAGCCAAGGCCCGCTTCCAGCACATGGTCTTCGTCGGTGATGTCATGGCCAAAGTGGCGGAAGGCCTTTTCGATCCGGCAGGAATCGAGCGTATGCAGCCCGCACAGCGTCATCATTCCCGTGGCATCCAGCGCCTCGAAGACATGGGCGGTTTGGTCCGCACTGACGTATAATTCCCAGCCCAATTCGCCGACATAGGTCACACGGTGCGCGCGGGCCAGCCCCATGCCGATCTCGATTTCCTTGGCTGTGCCAAAGGGGTGTGCCTCATTGCTAAAGTCATTGGGCGAGACGGCCTGCATCACCTCGCGCGCCTTTGGGCCCATCACGCACAGCACCGATTCCGCCGCTGTTATGTCGGTGATCACCGCAAAGGCATCGCCCACATGGCGGCGCATCCATGCCAGATCGCGCTGCAAGGTGGCACCGGGCACCACGGCGAGATAGGCCGTTTCTGACAAGCGGGTCACGGTCAGATCGCTTTCAATGCCGCCACGGGCATTGAGCATCTGGGTGTAAACGATGCGCCCCACGGGCACGTCCATCTCGTTCCCGCAAACCTTGTTCAGGAAGGCGCAGGCATCGCGCCCTTCGACCCTGATCTTGCCAAACGAGGTCATATCGAAAAAGCCCACCCCGTTTCGCACGGCAAGATGTTCGGCCTTTTGATTGTCAAACCAGTTCTGCCGCTTCCACGAATACTGATATTCGCGCGCCTGCCCCTCGCGGGCATACCAGTTTGCGCGTTCCCATCCCGCCACTTCGCCAAACACCGCGCCGCGTGCTTTAAGGTGTTCATGCAACGGCGTGCGCCGCACCCCGCGCGAGGTTTCCATTTGGCGGTACGGGAAGTGGTCGGCGTAGAGCAGCCCCAAAGTCTCAGACACACGTTCCTTCAGATACTTGCGGTTTTTCTGGAAAGGCTGGGCGCGGCGGATATCCACCTCCCACAAATCGAACGGCGCTTCGCCCTCCACGATCCAATGCGCCAGCGCCATCCCCGCCCCGCCAGACCCTGCGATCCCCACCGAGTTATAGCCCGCCGCGATCCAGTAGCCGCCCAGTTCGGGGGCCTCGCCCAGATAATAGCGGTCATCGGGGGTAAAGCTTTCCGGCCCGTTGAAAAACGTATGAATCCCCGCCGTTTGAAACAGCGGCATCCGGTTCATAGCGTCTTCCAGGATCGGTTGGAAATGGTCCCAGTCTTCGGGCAAAGTGTCGAACATAAAGTCTTCCCGAATGCCACCCATGCCCCAAGGCTTGGCCTTGGGCTCGAACGCCCCGATCATCATCTTGCCCGCGTCTGATTTGTAATAGGCGCATTCGTCAGGCACGCGCAGCACGGGCAAATGGCCCAATCCGGCCACCGGTTCGGTGATCAGATAAAAATGCTCGCAAGCGTGCAAGGGCAAGGTCACGCCCGATTGCGCCGCAAGGTCGCGGCCCCACATGCCGCCACAGTTCACCACCACATCGGTCGCAATATGGCCGGGCACGCCGTTGGCGTCGATGTAATCGACCCCCGTGGCGCGGCCGCCCGCTTTGGTCACCCCCGTCACCTTGGTATGTTCAAAAATCTGCGCCCCGCGCATCCGCGCCCCTTTGGCCAAGGCCATGGCGATATTGCCCGGATCGCATTGGCCATCCAAAGGCAGATGCACCGCCCCCACCACGTCCGACACGTTCAGGTGCGGATACATGGCCTTGACTTCAGAGGGCGAAATCTCGGTCACATCCACATCGAAAATCCGCGCCACGGTGGCTTGGCGCAGCAGTTCTTCATGCCGGTGCTGGGTCAGCGCGACCGAGATCGACCCCACCTGCCGCATCCCCGTTTCCACACCGGTTTCGGCCGCCAGCTTCACATACAAATCCGCCGAATACTTGGCCAGTCGCGTCATATTGGCCGATCCGCGCAACTGCCCGATCAGCCCCGCCGCATGCCATGTCGTGCCCGAGGTAAGCTGTTTGCGCTCCAGCAGCACCACATCGGTCCAGCCCATCTTGGCCAGATGATAGGCCACCGAACAGCCAGAGACACCGCCACCAATGATCACGGCGCGGGCGGAAGTTGGGATGCTCATTCTTGGGTCTCCGGGATCAGGACAAGTTTGCCGGGGAAGGTTCCGGCGATAAGATCAGATTGGGCGCGGGCGATGTCGCGCATGGGGTAGGTGTTGGATACCACGGGGCGGATGCGGGCGGTGTTGATCAGGGTGACAAGGCCCGCAAAAACCTCGCGCGGTTGGTGGGTCGCGCCGTGCAGGGTCAGGTCGTTGAGGTAAATCGTGCGCAGATCGCCCGTCACCAGCGGCCCGCCGACCGCGCCCGATGTGGCATAGCGCCCGCCGGGTTTGAGCGCGTCAAGACGGTCAGAAAACCCATCGCCGCCGACCACATCAATCACCACATCAAAGCTGCGCGCCTTGGGGGGGCTTGCGCGGTCAAGGATCAAGGCCCCCATCTGGCGCAAGGGGGCGGATTTGGTCAAGGCGCACTGCGCCGTTACCACGGCACCCCGCAGCAGTGCGAGTTGCACCGCCGCCACCCCCACGCCGCCCGAAGCGCCTGTGACCAAAACCCGCTCACCCACCGCCACATTGGCGCGGGTCAGCAGGTTATGCGCTGTGCCATGCGCGCATGGCATGGCACCAATTTCGATATCGGAAAGCGGCGAGGCCGTCACATCGTGCAAATGCTTGGCCCGCACCACGCAATATTGCGCAAAGGCCCCGTCAAATTCCGACCCGATCGAGACAAAGGCCAATGGGTTTTGCTCGGTCGGTTCGCCCTGATTGGTCGGGCAAATCACCCGTGCGCCCAAGGCCAGCCCCTCGACCCCGTCGCCCAAGGCCACAATGCGACCGCACAGGTCAGACCCTTGGATGCGCGGAAATTCCATCGCTCCGGCCCAACCGGCACGGGTTTCGCGGCCATACCAGCCGATGCGGGTGTTGACATCGGTGCGGTTCACACCGGCGGCCAGCACGTGCACCAGCACCTCGCCCTGCGCAGGGCGCGGCACGGGAATGTCATCGCGCCAGACCAGCGCCTCTGGCCCGCCGTGGCGGGTGAGGTGTGCGCCAGACATGGTGCGTGGCAAGGTCATGCGCGGATCCGTTCGTTCTTGGCATCCCACAGCGGTTGGTCTTCTTGCACCACGGCGGGGTAGCGGGTGCCAAAGATTTCAACCTCTACCGCAGTGCCGGCCACGTTGACGTCGGATTTGAGCATCCCAAGACCGATGCAAGCCCCCACACGGTGGCCGTAATAGCCGCTGGTCAACTCGCCCACCACTTGGCCCTTGTGCCAGATGGTTGACATATAGGGCGGGTCTTGCTCGCCCGCCTCGATCACCAAGGTGCAAAAGCGCTTGGACACCCCGCGCTGCTTTTCCGCCTCTAGCGCGGCTTTGCCGCGGAAATCGGGCTTTGCCCAATCGACAAACCGCTCAAGCCCGCCTTGCAGGATGGTGTAATCGGTCGACAGATCGCCCTTCCACGCGCGGTAGCCTTTTTCGACGCGCAAGGAATTGAGCGCGAACATCCCGAAGGGTTTCAACCCCAAGGGCGCACCGGCTTGCATCACGGCATCCCAAACCTTTGCGGTGTCACCGATGGGCGAGTGCACCTCCCAGCCCAATTCCCCCGCGAAAGACACGCGGAACAGGTAAACTTCCGCCCCCGCGATCTTGGCTTTCTGGAAGGTCAGCCAGCCTTTGGACAGGTCGGCATCGCTGCACTGCGCCAAAATCTCGCGCGATTTGGGGCCTGTCAGGATTTGGCACGACCATTGGTCGGTCGCATCCACCAGCGTCAGGCCGGGGGCAAGGTGGCGCAAAAGCCATTCCTTATCATGGCTTTGCGCGGTGGCGGCGGTGATCAACAAGACCTGATCCTCGCCCAAACGCGCCACTGACATTTCGGTGACAATCCGGCCCTTGTCATCGCTGAAATAGGCCAGCCCCAAGCGCCCGACCGAAGGAATCTTGCCCGTGATCTGCTGCGACAGCCACGCCACCGTGCCCTCACCCGAGATCATATAGCGGCTAAAGCCCGGCAGGTCCAAAATCCCCGCCGCATCGCGCACGGCGGCGCATTCTTCGGCCACGGCGCAAAACCATGGGCCTTTACGATCCCATGTGCGTTGGGCGTCTTCGCTGATATCGTCGCCGGGGCGGGCGTACCATGTGGCGCGTTCCCAGCCGTTATAGGGGGCATAGACAGCGCCCAAGGCTTTGGTTTGGGCATGCACGGCCGATAGCTTTTTATCGCGCCCTTCGGGCCAAGCATGATGGGGGAAGTGGATGGCGTATTCGTGGCCGTACACCTCCATCCCCTTTTTGACGCAATAGGCGGGGTCTTCAAAGCCGGTGAAGCGGCGCGGGTCGCAAGACCACATATCCCATTCGGTGGCCCCTTCGGTGACCCATTCGGCCAGAACCTTACCCGCCCCGCCCGCTTGGCAGATGCCAAAGGTGAACACGCAAGCCTCAAACGCGTTGGGTACGCCGGGCATCGGGCCGATCAGCGGGTTGCCGTCGGGGGTATAGGGGATGGGGCCGTTGATGACCTTGGTCAGGGCCGCCTTTTCCAGCAAGGGCACGCGGGCCATGGCATCGGCGATGTGCCATTCCAGACGTTCCAGATCGTCGGGGAACAGCTGGAAGCTGAAGTCTTGCGGGAAGGGGTCGTCAGGGGTTGTCCAATGGGCTTTGCAATTGCCCTCATAGGGGCCAAGGTTGAATCCGTTCTTTTCTTGGCGCAGGTAGTAGCTGGAATCGACATCGCGCAAGAGGGGCAGCTTGTGGCCGACATCGCGCGACCATTTTTCCAGCTCGGGGATCGTGTCGAACAGCATATATTGGTGGCTCATCACCATCATGGGCAGATCGCGGCCAAACCATTTGCCGACCTCGCGAGCGTAATAGCCTGCGGCGTTGACCACGATTTCGCAGCGGATATCGCCCTTGGGGGTGGACACCACCCATTCATCGCCTTCGCGCCGCACGCCGGTGGCAGGGCAGAACCGCTCGATCCGCGCGCCCATCTGGCGGGCGCCCTTGGCCAAGGCTTGGGTCAATTGCGCAGGGTCAATGTCGCCGTCATAGGGGTCATGCAAGGCGCCCGACAGATCGTGGGTTTCCAAGAAGGGGTAGACGTTCTTCACATCCGCCGCCGACAGGATGTTCAAATCCATCCCCTGATAGCGCCCCATGCCCACCACGCGCTGGAATTCTTGCAGGCGTTCTTTGGTATGGCCCAAACGCACCGATCCGGTGACGTGATAGTTCATCGGATAATCCACCTCGGCCCCAAGGCCGCGGTACAGGCTGGCCGAATAGCGCTGCATGTTCATGATCGACCAAGACGACGAAAAGGTCGGCACATTGCCCGCCGCGTGCCACGTAGAGCCTGCGGTGAGTTCGTTCTTTTCCAACAAGACGCAATCGGTCCATCCCGCTTTGCACAGATGGTACAGCGACGAGGCCCCAACGGCCCCGCCGCCAATGATCACCACCCGCGCGGTTGTTGGAAAATCAGCCATGTCTTGCTCCCTTATCGCTTTGGCCAGTATCACCCCCTTAGGGCCCGCTTTCAATTCGCACCGGACCACGCTATTGATCGAAAAATTCGATCAGGGGAGCAGGATGCAGACCGAAGTTATCGACACATTCCTAGACCTGATCGAAACCCGCAGCTTTCACCGTACGGCAGAACGGTTGCAGGTTAAGCAATCCACCATTTCCGCCCGCATCGCCGCGCTAGAGGCGACCTTGGGCGCGCGGTTGTTCACCCGCTCGCGCGCGGGAACCGACCTTACGACCGAAGGGCTGAAATTCGAAACCCACGCCCGCGCCCTGCGCCACGCTTGGGCCGAGGCGCAGCGGGCGGTGGTGCCATCGGGCACGGCAGCGGTGGTGCTGCGCATTGGCATCCAGAATGATCTGGCTGCGGGCAATATCGGCGACTGGGTGGCGAATTTTCGCAAATCGCTGCCGGAATGTTCGTTTTACATCGAGCCGGATTATTCCGCCCAGATGTGCAAAGACCTTGACCGGGGGCTTTTGGATTTTGCGGTGCTGTATTCGCCGCAAGCCCTGCCGGATTTGCACATCACCTCGGTCGGCGATGTGAAATACCGGTTGATCAGTTCCGATGGGTCAAGGCGGGCGAGTATTGACCCCGCCCGCTATATTCGCGGGGCCTATTCAGCGGCCTTTGATGAAACCCACCGCCAAGTCCTGCCCGATTGCGCGGTTTCGGTGCTGGCATCCGGGCAAAACGCGGCAGTGGCGGGGCTTTTGGCGCGCATGGGCGGGGCGGGGTTTGTGCTGGCCGAAACCGCCGCGCAGATGATCGCGGCCGGCGGCTTTGTGGCGGTGGCGGATGTGGACCCGATCAGCCAACCGATCTTTGCCGCCATGCACCAACGCCACCGCACCAGCCGGATGCACCGCCACCTGACGCGGATTGTGGCGCGCGAGATTGTGGGGCGGGGTTAAGCACAAGGGCGCGCGGCGGCCCCGGCTGGGGGGTTTCACACCCCCCTCAGCCCAGCCACGGGCTGGGCGTTCTTCGCGAAAATCCTCCACTGGAGGATTTTTAATCGCTCATCACCCCGCGAGTATTTGTGCCTCGGTGAAGGGTTAAAGCCCTGTGATCCCCGGCAGGCGCAACCCGTGGTCTTTGGCGCATTGGATGGCAGTATCATAGCCCGCATCGGCATGACGCCACACGCCAGAGGCGGGGTCGTTCCACAGCACCCTTTCCAAGCGTTTGGCAGCTTGCGGCGTGCCGTCCGCCACGATCACCACACCGGCGTGCTGGCTAAAGCCCATGCCCACCCCGCCGCCGTGGTGCAGGCTGACCCAGGTGGCCCCCGAGGCGGTGTTGATCAGCGCGTTGAGCAGCGGCCAGTCCGACACGGCGTCTGATCCGTCTTTCATCGCTTCCGTCTCGCGGTTGGGCGAGGCGACCGAGCCTGCATCCAGATGGTCGCGGCCAATGACGATGGGGGCTTTCAGCTCGCCCGAGGCGACCATGTCGTTGAACATCAGCCCTGCACGGTGGCGGTCGCCAAGGCCAATCCAGCAGATGCGCGCCGGAAGGCCTTGGAAGGCGATCCGCTCGGACGCCATATCTAACCAGCGGTGCAGGTGGTGGTTTTCGGGGAACAGCTTTTTCATCGCCGCATCGGTCTTGCGGATATCCTCTGGATCGCCAGAAAGTGCCACCCAGCGGAAGGGGCCGATGCCTTTGCAAAACAAGGGGCGGATATAGGCGGGCACAAAGCCGGGGAAGGCAAAGGCGTTCTCTAGCCCCTCTTCTTTGGCGACTTGGCGGATGTTGTTGCCGTAATCCAGCGTGGGCACCCCGGCATTCCAGAAATCAACCATCGCCGCGACATGGGCGCGCATCGAGGCCCGCGCCGCCAGTTGCACGGCCTTGGGATCGCTTTCCTGCTTTGCACGCCATTCGCCGATGCTCCACCCCACCGGGCAATAGCCATGCAGCGGATCATGGGCCGAGGTTTGGTCGGTGACGATATCGGGGCGATGCCCGCCCGCTTGCATGCGGCGGAAAATCTCGGGGAAGACCTCGGCGGCATTGCCGACAAGGCCGACCGATTTGGCCTCGCCCGCCGCTGTCCATGCGTCGATCATGGCCAAGGCTTCGTCGAGCGTTTTGGCCTTGGCGTCGACATAACGGGTGCGGATGCGAAAATCTATCCGCGTCTCGTCAACCTCGACCGCAAGGCAGCAGGCCCCGGCAAAGACAGCCGCCAAGGGCTGCGCCCCGCCCATGCCGCCCAAGCCGCCGGTCAGGATCCACCGACCTTTCAGATCGCCGTTGTAATGCTGCCGCCCAGCCTCGGCAAAGGTTTCATAGGTGCCTTGCACGATGCCTTGGGTGCCGATGTAGATCCACGACCCTGCGGTCATCTGGCCGTACATCATCAGGCCCTTTTTATCCAAGTCGTTAAAATGCTCCCACGTGGCCCAATGGGGCACAAGATTGGAATTGGCGATCAGCACGCGCGGGGCATCGGTATGGGTTTTGATGATGGCGATGGGCTTGCCCGATTGCACGATCAGGGTTTCATCGGCTTCCAGATCGCGCAGGCCGGCACAGATGCGGTCAAAATCCTCCCATGTGCGGGCCGCGCGGCCAATGCCGCCGTACACCACCAGCTCATGCGGGTTTTCGGCCACATCGGGGTGCAGGTTGTTCATCAGCATGCGCAGGGGGGCTTCGGTCAGCCAAGACTTGGCCGACAGCTCGGTGCCGGTGGCGGGGTAGATGTCGCGGGTGTTGTGGCGGGTCATGGGAACCTCAAAGAATGTGGCCAGCGATGATCATGCGCTGGATTTCGGAACTGCCTTCATAGATGCGGAAAATCCGGCAATCGCGGGCAAGACGTTCAAGGGGGAAGTCGCGGGTAAAGCCGTAACCGCCGTGCAGTTGCAACGCCGCATCGGTGACGCGGTGCACCATTTCAGAGGCAAAGAGCTTGGCCATCGAGGCTTGCAGCGTACAACGCGCGCCTGTCTGCCGTAAGGCCACCGCTTGGGCCGCCAGCGCTCGGGCGGCGGCAAGGTCGGTCGCCATATCGGCCAGTTGCCAGCGAATACCTTGGCGGTTCGCCAGCGCCTCCCCCCCGATGATGCGGGTCTTGCACCAGTCTTGCGCCAGCTTTAGCGCGGTGTGGGCTATGCCTGTGGCCATGGCGGCGACTTCGATGCGGCCGTTGTCGAGCACTTTCATCGCCGTCTTAAAGCCCGTACCTTCGGGGCCTAGGCGGTTGTGTTCGGGGATCAGGCAATCAAACTCCAACTCCCAGACATGACCGCCGCGCAGGCCCATGGTGCGCTCAACCCGGCCATAGGTCAGGCCAGCCATGCCCTTTTCCACCACAAAGGCGGAAATGCCACGGTGGCCTGCAGCGGGGTCAGTGACGGCATAGACGATCACGAAATCGGCCACACCGCCGTTGGAAATGAAGCACTTCGCCCCCTTCAGGCGGTAGTGGTCGCCCTGACGGGTGGCCGTGGTGCGCATATCGGCGGGGTCACAGCCTGCGTTGCGTTCGGTCAGCGCAAAGGCCCCAAGCTTGTCTCCTGCCGCCGCATCAGGCAAAAACCGCGCTTGCAGGGCGGGATCGCCCCCAAGCAACAGCGAGTCGGTCGCCAGATAATGCGCCGTCAGCGCCGAGGCGGTCGGCCCGCAGGCCCCCGCCACAGCCTCAACCGCCGCATAAAGGGCTGAGGCCGAGATGTCGGGGCCATAGGGCGCGGGCAGATTTGCCCCCATCAGGCCAAGGTCAGCCAAGGTGGCCAATTGGCGGTGCACGAATTGGGCGGTTTCATCGGTTTCGGCCGCCAAGGGGGCGACTTTCTCGGCCAAAGCGCGGTGCAGTTGGTCTAGGAAGCTGTGCTCTTCGGGGGTCATGGCGCTACTCCGAACTTGGCCAGAATGGCAGGCCCATCAGCCCCAAGCTGCGGGGCGGTGGTGCGCGACAGGGGCTTTGCGCCGTCAAACCGCACGGGCTGGCCGATGATGGCCGATGTGCCCAAGACAGGATGCGGCATCTGCGTCACCAGATCGCGCGCGATGGCATGGGGAGAGGCTGCCGCCTCGGCCAGTGTTTGCACTTGGGCGGTGGGGATTCCAGCGGCGGCGAGGCTTGCGACAACTTCGGCCACGGGGCGCTGCATCGTCCAACGCTCGATCGCGGCTTTGATGCGCGGCTCTTGCGCGGTGCGGCCTTCGTCGGTGGACAGGGCGCCGTCGCCCCCCATGTCTGACCCGATCACGGCGCACAGCGACTGCCATTGACGATCCCCCAACACGGCGATGACGGCTTGGCCGTCAGCACAGGTAAAACAACCAAAGGGGGTCGACAGCGGGTGGCGGTTGCCGACAGGCGTGGGCGTGCGGCCTGCGTAGAACTGTAGGGCATGGCTGGTGGGCAGCAAGGAAAACAGCGCATCGAACATCGCAACGTCAATGGTCGCCCCCTCGCCCGTCGCATTTCGCCGATACAAGGCGGCAAGGATCGCCCATGAGGCGTAAAGCCCCGCCATCAAGTCGCCATAACTTTCGCCCACTTTCAGGGGCTTGCCCCCCGCTTCTCCCGTCGCGGCCATTAGCCCAGACATGGCCTGCGCCACCAGATCATAGGCGGGCAAATGCGCATCCGGCCCGCTTTGCCCAAAGCCCGAGATCGAGGCATAGATCAGCGCAGGCTTGTCTTGCCGCAGCTCTGGCCCAAGGCCCAAGCGGGCGGCCACGCCGGGGCGGAAGTTTTCCACCACCACATCACATTGCAGGGCGATGGAACGGGCGACCTGCACGGCCTTTGGGTCTTTCAGATCCAGCACAATCGACTGTTTGCCGCGATTCATCAGCGTAAACAACGCGGATTCGCCCTGCACAAAGGGGCCGATGTGACGGTAATCATCGCCCTGCGGCGGTTCCAGCTTGATCACCTCAGCCCCCAGATCGGCCAGAAGCGCGGTGCAAAAGGGGCCGGCCATCACGCGGGTCAGATCAAGAATTTTCAGGCACTTCAGCATCATAGCGCAGGCATTTCAACGCCTGAGGCTTGCACCAATGCACCCGATGCCACCAACCGCGCGGCGGCAGCCAGATCGGGGGCCATGTAGCGGTCATCGCCCAAGGTCGCCACATCTTGGCGCAACCGCGCCACCACAGCGGCCAGCGGAGTTGACGTGGGCAAGGGCGCG
>JBAXLX010000029.1:0-17588 GCA_037134595.1 Pseudomonadota bacterium | reverse complement strand
CGCAATGCACCGAGTCGCGTCATGATTCCGACTAAGTCGCCATTTTTTGCAACATCTCAGGTTTGGACCCTGCCTTTGGGGCTGCGTAAGGCGGTTTTTGCGGGCACGTCGACCATTGCCTTTGCGTATATCAACGCGGTCAAACTGGTGCCCTATTACTTTTTGGGCCAGATCACCCCGAGCAGCCTGAAGACGGCGGCGGTTTTGATGCCGGTGGCTGCGGCATCGGTTTACGTCGGGGTCTGGGCCGTGCGCCGCTTGCCCGAGGCTATGTTCTTTCGCATCGTCACTTGGGCGCTGTTGGTGATTGGTGCGGATTTGATCGGGCGGGGGTTAACCGGGGTTGAGCCGATCATGGCGCTGTTTGCACGGTTTGCGTAAAGCCGAAGGGGAAGGGTGTTGGGCTTTGCCTGAGGCCAGTGATCAGGATAAGGCCAGCGATGCTCAAGGACAAGGTGAACAGAGGGCGGATCATGCGGGGGCTTTCTTAAGGCGACGACGATGGACGCGATCTGGCATGCTTTGAGCAAAGGCGGCGTTAACGGCGCGTGCGGCGGGGCTGTTGCGTCTTGCGTCCGGAGCCGCAGGCAAATGGTCACGATGGTGCGGTTGTGGGTGGAAAGATCGCCACGAACCTGCCTATCATAGCCGCACAGGCTTTGATCGCCAAAGCCCGCGCCATCGCAACGCTGCAGGAGTGAGCATGCTGTCTTTGATCTTGGGGGTCCTGATCTGGGCCTATTCGCATTTGATGAAACGGGTCACACCGGGCCTGCGTGCCACGTTGGGCGCTGGGCCGGGCAAGGGGGTCGCGACGCTTTTGTCGGTGCTCGCGTTGTATTTGATGATCACGGGCTACCGCGCGGCGGATGTGATCGTGGTCTGGTCGCCGCCGGACTTTTTGAAACATCTCAACAATCTGCTGATGCTGATTGCGGTGATCTTGGTGTTCATGCAGGCCAATCGCGGCACGTTGCGCACCTATCTGCGCCACCCGATGCTGACGGCGGTGAAAACCTGGGCCTTGGCGCATTTGCTGGTGAATGGCGATCTGGCCTCGATCATCTTGTTTGGCGGGATGATGGCTTGGGCGGTGGTGGATGTGATTTTCATCAACAAGATGGAAGCCCCGTGGCAGCGGCCGGCCAAGGGGCCGTTGGTGAATGATGTGATTTATGTGGTGATTTGCGCCGTGGTCTATGCGGGCATTGTTTGGCTGCACACGTGGCTGGGCTATCCGCCGGTGGGCTAAGCGATGCAGCTGTATCGGTTCTTAAGCGACGATGATACCTCGGCCTTTTGTCACAAAGTATCAAACGCTTTGTCCAAGGGCTGGGCGCTGCATGGGCCGCCGACCTATGCCTTTGATGCCGCGCGTTGCGTGATGCGCTGCGGGCAGGCGGTGGTTAAGGACGTGCCGGGGGAGTATCACCCCGATCTCAAACTGGGTGAGCAATAGGGCAGGGCGCAACTGCCCCCCCCAACGCAGGCGATGCTATGAAGACCAATCCGGGCCGATTTTTCGAAGACTACCGCGTGGGCGAGGTGATCTTGCACGCCGTGCCGCGCACCTTGTCGGGGGGCGAGCGGGCATTGTACCATGCGCTGTATCCCGCGCGGGGGGCTTTGCATTCCTCCGATGAGTTTGCGCGGGCCTGCGGGCTGGCGCAAAGCCCGATGGATGATTTGATCACCTTTCACACGGTCTTTGGCAAAACCGTGCCCGATATCAGCCTGAACGCGGTGGCCAATCTGGGCTATGCCGAGGGGCGCTGGCTGGCCCCTGTCTGGCCGGGCGATACGCTGCAATCGCAAAGCACGGTGATCGGGGTCAAGCAAAACTCTAACGGGGCGTCGGGCGTGGTTTGGGTGCGCACGACGGGGGTGAACCAGCACGGGGTGGCGGTGCTGGACTATGTGCGCTGGGTGATGGTCAAAACCCGTGGCACGGGGCCTGCGCCTGCGCCAGTGGTGCCCGAACTTGCCAAGTCGGTCGCGGCGGCCGATCTGGTCATACCGCAAGGCTTGGATTTCACCCGCTACGATTTCACCCGTGCGGGCGAACCTCACCGCTGGGGCGATTATGCCGTGGGCGAGGTGATCGACCATGTCGACGGCGTGACGATCGAACAGGCCGAGCATATGCTGGCCACCCGCCTGTGGCAGAACACCGCCAAGGTGCATTTCGATGCGACCCAAAGGCCTGATGGCAAACGGCTGATTTACGGCGGCCATGTGATCAGTCTGGCGCGGGCTTTGTCGTTCAACGGCTTGGCCAATGCACAACTGATGGTGGCGCTGAACAGCGGGGCGCATGTGAACCCCTGCTTTGCCGGCGACACGCTGCGCGCGTGGTCGCAGGTGCTGGATAAGGCGCAAACGGCTGCGCCGGGCGTGGGGGCTTTGCGGCTGCGCTTGGTGGCCGTGCGCCACGGCGCTGCCCCGTTTGAATTGCGCGACGGCGAGGGAAAATATAAGTCCGACATCTTGCTGGATCTGGATTACTGGGCGTTGATCCCCCACTAAAGCTGTGGCAAGGTTCATCCAAAGTGTTGGGAGGGGATGATGCGGCGCTTTATAATGGCGATTTGCTGTCTGATGGGAATGATCGGCCCAGTCGCGGCGGATGCGGTGTTTCAATTCCCCGATGACCCTGACGAGGCGGATTTCATCGCCAACGAGGTCATTGCCACATTTTACCACGAAGTTGGGCACGGTCTGATCCATGTGCTGAACATTCCCGTGCTGGGCAAAGAAGAAGACGCGGCCGATACGCTTTCGGTTATCCTGATGAACGATATTTGGGACGAGCCTTCCGCCTCGGCCATCTTGACCAGTGACGCGAAAACCTATGCCCTGCGGGCTGCAAATGCCCAAAGCGATCCTGACCCAAGCCTGTTTGCCGATGTGCATTCGTTGGACATTCAGCGCTATTACGCGGTGGTTTGCCTGTTTTACGGGGCCAATCCCGACGAACGCAAGCAATTGGCCACCGATTTGGAACTGCCAGACAATAAATTGGACTCTTGCCCTGATGAATACCAATACGCCCGTGCCGCTTGGGATGCGGTTCTTGCAGGCGCTGAACCTGGGCCCGATCGCCACGGGTTGGTCATGGGGCCGGGACAAGAGGGCATGCCCTTGGCCGATCTTTTGGCGGGCGAGGTTGTGTCGATAAACGAACATTTTGGCCTGCCTGAAGAGATCACGGTCAAAGTGGCCGATTGTGGCGAGGCGAATGCCTTTTATACCTCGGACGACAAGACGATCACGATGTGCAACGAATATGCCCAAGACCTGCAGCAGTTGTGGGAAGCCCAACCGCAGAACTGACGGCGGCTTTGGGCGGGCAAAGGCCGCTTGGATCACGCGATTGGGAACGACAAGCTGCGGGAATTCTTGTGCAATATGGCGTTTGTGCTAAGATAATTCTTAAGACACTTTTCCGTGCCGCCCTGTTCTACCCTTAAGAAGGATGCCTCTTATGCGCCGTATTTTGCTGTCGTCTTCTTTGCTTTTGGCTTTGCCGATTGGGTCTGCCCTTGCAGGTGGCATTTCGGTTTCGGGGGGGGCCGCGCTTAGCTATGCAACCGCCGGGGAGGATGGTCAAAAGACCGATGTCAATGGCTATGTTGAAGGCGGTTTGGCGAATTTCTATCTGGGGGCTTCGATCGATGCCTATCGTGACAGCAACGCGGATGAAATTGATCTGGGTCTGGGCTATCGCAACGCTTTGGCCAGTGGCCTAGGCTATGATCTGTCGTACACGCGGAATTTCTTCCCCAATGACGGCGGCGATTGTTGCGGCGATGTGGCCCTGTCTTTAAGCCTGCCGGTGAATGATAAGCTGACAGCCACGGTGGAGTCCAATTATTATCCCGAAGACAAGACAACCGATGCCCATCTGACGGTCGATTTTGCCCTGTCCGACAAGATCACGCTGACGGGTAAAGGCGGGCGGGTTGGAAATATCGGGGCGGGCGACACGGGCGAATGGGAAGTGGCCGCCAGCTATGCTTTGGGTCAAGAGACAGCGGTGACGCTGCATTATTACGACAGTTCGGCCGAAAAAGGCTATCTTGGCCTTGATCTGACTTGGGACACGGCGGCCTTGGGCGGCTGAAGCCCACGGCTGTGATCACAAGCCCATAATTTTCGCCTGTTAGCGCAAACGGCACCTCTTTGGTCTGATAAGAGGGGTGACACCGCCATTTTCGGCGCTATCTATGGCGTCGTACTCTGCGGTGCAGCATTGCGCTGCAGGGGGATGGATTGAACGGGAAAGGGCGCCCAATGGCAAAAGCAACGGCGGTTTCCAAGCGGGTTGATCGGCCTTTGTCGCCGCATCTGCAAATCTACCGCATTCAGATGACCTCGGTGTCGTCGATCCTGACGCGGATCACGGGTCATGCTTTGATGGCAGGCGTGATCTTGGGCGTCTGGTGGCTGCTGGCGGCAGCGGTGTCAGACCCCTATTTTGCCGTAGCCAATGCGGTGATGATGTCTTGGTTTGGCAAATTGGTCATGACAGGCTCGCTTTGGGCGGTGTGGTATCACTATCTGGCGGGCCTGCGGCATGTGCTGTTTGACGCAAGGCTGGGGCTAGAGATCAAGACGGCTGAAATGCTGGGCTGGGTCTGTATCCTCGGCTCGGTCGTGCTGACGGTTTTGACCATTGTGATCGTGTGAGGGTGCCATGCAATATATGACAGACCGCAAACGCGCTGCAGGCGCAGGGGCCGCCCATACGGGCACGTTGCAGCACTGGTTCATGACGGTTTCTGGCATAGCGCTGGCCGTGATGCTGCCGGTGTGGCTGTATCTGTTCGGCGCAGCCATCGGCGGCACCCGTGACCAAGTGGTTGCAGCCTTTGCCAACCCCTTCACCGCCATCCTGACCGCCTTGGTGCTGGTGGTTTCCATGCGCCACTTTGCCAAAGGCTCTGCCGTGATGGTCGAAGACTACGCCCATGGCACCGCCCGCAAGGCTGGCTTGATCTTTGTTTCGTCGCTGGCCGCCGTGATTGCGACCACCGGGCTTTACGCCCTGATCCGCATCGCGTTGTGAGGTTAAAATGAACGCTTACGCCTATGAAGTGCATGATTATGACGTGGTGGTTGTGGGGGCTGGCGGTGCGGGCTTGCGCGCAACCTTGGGCATGGCCGAACAGGGCTTGCGCACGGCCTGTGTGACCAAGGTGTTCCCCACCCGCTCGCATACCGTTGCGGCACAAGGGGGCATTGCGGCCTCGCTGGGCAATATGGGGCCGGATTCGTGGCAGTGGCATATGTATGACACGGTCAAAGGGTCTGACTGGCTGGGCGATACCGATGCGATGGAATATCTGGCCCGCGAAGCGCCCAAGGCGGTCTACGAGCTGGAACATTACGGCGTGCCCTTTTCGCGCACCGAAGAGGGCAAGATCTACCAGCGCCCCTTCGGCGGCCATACCACCGAATACGGCGAAGGCCCGCCCGTGCAGCGCACCTGTGCCGCAGCGGACCGCACCGGCCATGCCATTTTGCACACGCTTTATGGCCAAAGCCTGAAGAACAACGCCGAATTCTTCATCGAATATTTCGCCATTGATCTGATCATGACCGATGGCCGCTGCACAGGCGTTGTGGCGTGGAAGCTGGACGATGGCACGATCCATGTGTTCAACGCCAAGATGGTGGTGCTGGCAACCGGCGGCTATGGCCGCGCCTATTTTAGCGCAACCTCGGCCCATACCTGTACGGGCGATGGCGGCGGCATGGTGGCGCGGGCGGGATTGCCGTTGCAGGATATGGAATTTGTGCAGTTTCACCCGACCGGCATCTATGGCTCTGGCTGCCTGATCACCGAAGGCGCGCGGGGCGAGGGCGGGTTCTTGACCAACTCGAACGGCGAACGCTTTATGGAGCGGTATGCGCCGCATTACAAAGACCTAGCCTCTCGCGATGTGGTCAGCCGCTGCATGACGATTGAAATCCGCGAAGGGCGCGGGGTGGGGCCGAACAAGGACCACATCCACCTCAACCTGTCGCACCTGCCCAAGGCTACGCTCGATCTGCGCCTGCCGGGTATTTCCGAATCGGCGCGGATTTTTGCAGGGGTGGATTTGACCAAGGAACCGATCCCCGTTCTGCCGACCGTGCATTACAACATGGGCGGCGTGCCGACCAACTATTGGGGCGAGGTGTTAAACCCCACCGCCGAAACCCCCGATGCGATCTTCCCCGGTCTTATGGCTGTGGGCGAAGCGGGCTGCGCCTCGGTCCACGGGGCGAACCGGTTGGGGTCGAACTCGCTGATCGACCTTGTGGTCTTTGGCCGCGCCGCCGCCATCCGCGCGGGCGAGATTGTGAACCCCAAAGAAGCCGTCTCGCCGGTCAACAAGGCCGAAGTCGACCGCGCCCTGTCGCGCTTTGACGCGCTGCGCCATGCCAAGGGGGCGATCCCCACCGCCGATCTGCGGATGGAGATGCAAAAGACCATGCAAGCCGATGCCGCCGTCTTCCGCACGGACAAAACCTTGGCCGAAGGGGTGGCCAAGATGGAAGGGGTGGCGGGCAAGATGGCTGACATCAAGGTCACCGACCGCAGCTTGGTGTGGAACTCCGACCTGATGGAAACGCTGGAACTGACCAACCTGATGCCAAACGCTATGGCCACGATCGTCGCCGCCGAAGCGCGTAAGGAATCACGCGGGGCCCATGCGCATGAAGATTACCCCGCCCGCGATGACGTCACATGGCGCAAACACTCGCTGGCCTATGTCGATGGGGCCGCGGTGCGGATGGATTACCGCGCCGTGCATCTGGACCCGCTGACGACCGAGGCGCAGGGGGGGATCGATATGAAGAAGATTGCACCCAAGGCGCGGGTGTATTGAGGTAGCCTTACGCGCCCACGGTTGACTTCGGTGAGAACTTTGGTATAGTCTGAACGCTGCAAATGCAAATTTGCAGCGTTTTGATTTTCGGTGATTGAAAATCAAATTTTTTGAAAATATTTTTAAACTTGTGGAGTTTTTAATGGTTGCTTTGAGGCAGTTTCCAACCCGTGCACAGTCAAGTTTCAAAGCGGTGGAAACGATGGAAGAATTGATCGCATCGGATGTGGATGCAATCCATTGGATAGATCCGCCGGAAAGGGCTAAAGCGCAGTACCTTCAGGATGTTGGAGGCGGTGCGTACATTTACAAATTACACGATGCCGTTTTTTATCCCGACAAATCATTGCCGCCGTATTTCGGAAAGAAAGTAGATATTGATTTTTTGAAGGGACCAGAAAACTTATGGTTTCGATCCATGCATGTCAGCTTATTGTTGACGGGTGATGGAGCTATTTTTTCGGACAGTTTTGGTCGAAATAGCTTCGTTCCCTATCTTCTTTGTGATGATAAATCGCAAGAGACGTCTGCAGTGGTATTACCAGAAGTCCTCGAAGAATTTTCAGAAGAAAGTTTTTTTTGCGAACTTTTCAATACGCATTTTGGACATGTTCTGATTGATATGCCGGGGCGATATTGGCCGTTGGCGCTTCAAAACGCGTCAAGATTCGCCAAAATGCAATTCTTTGGTGATGGGCCTGGCGGTGTCAGCAGCATATTCGATGACGTAATCGCAGCTTGCGGTTTGCAGACTCAACAATTGACCTTTGTGCAAAAGCCTACAAAGTTTGCAGAGTTGTACGTTCCGTCCAGAATCGCGCCACTTCGAGGTTTTAACGGGCCGCGCTTTAATGCATTAGTTGACGTGATAGGGAAATCTCTAATGCCGAATTCTTCAACAAATTTTGAAAGGAAAGTTTTTTTAAGTCGATCAAGATTAAAACGTGGCATGCGGTCACTATGTTCGGAAACAGAAATTTTTGTAGAAGATTTATTCGTTAGACGCGGGTTTGAAATCTTTCACCCGCAAGAATTGCAATTTTCGCAGCAAATCGCTCTGGCGCGAGAGGCAAAATGGTTGGCTGGATTGGTAGGTTCCCAAATGCATCTGGCAGTATTCACAAAAGCCCAATTACCAAAGATGTTTCGCATTTGTCCTAGTTTCCATACATGGTCTCCAGATAGCGCAATAATGAATTCTCTTGGGGGGAGTTTGGATAACTTTATTGCGAGCGATTTTGGTCAGATTGATAGTGCAGAAATAAATCTGCCAAAATACCAGCAATCATGGGATATTTCGCCTGATGATCTGCAAAAGCTAGAACAGCAGATCGACAGATGGTTAGCGACGTGAAACAAAGTTGAGCCACATGGAATTGGGGATCCAAATCCCAGCGTCGGTGTCACACTGCCATCAAATTCGTCTGGTGGTGGGGCGCAACGGTTTTGTGATCTGTCTTGGAACAGATGCGTGACTTGTGAAGCACACTATGTCTTGGCAGCATCCTGTGCTTAAAGTAAAGATGTGGTCGAGCGTTGACGCAAGCCTTACTTTTTGGTCGTAACCCATGGCGCACTCTGGCTGATCCCTTCTTGACGAGAGGCTTTAAATGAAACGTCTTGCTGTGATCCTTGTGATATTGACCGCCTGTAGCCCGCAAAAGGTCGTGGACGATGTGGTGGCGCGCACCGCCGAAAACGTGATTTCGGCGGTCACCGGTGCTGATGTGGCGCGCTGTGTGGTCGATCACGCCGAACCGGTCGAGCTAGAGGTTCTGGCCCGCGATGTTGGTGTGCGGGCGGGCACGCGCACCACGGCGATCATTCGCGGCATTCTGGATCGGCCCGATACGCAAACCTGCCTGTCGCGGGCGCATCTGACGGCCCCTGTGCTGCCGTGAGTCGCCCTTTCGCCGCCCTTTTTGCCTTAGGCATCTTGGCCGCCTGCGGCCCTGTTCCTTTGGAGCAGGCCGAAAGATCGTGCATTCCTGATGCCCAACTCGCGCAGCATCCGCGCGGGGGGGTGGCATTTGGCATCGGGTCTGGTGGGCGGTCTGGGGCGTCGATTTCGCTGGGTATCTCGTCTGATTATCTTCAGGGCCGCAATCCCGATGACGTCTTTGCGGCCTGTGTTCACCAGCGTGCCGGCCTAGCGCCCACGCGCCCCTTCTCTGCCATGCCCGACTCGCGGATGTGATGGCGCACGATCTGAAAGGCTGAAAAATGGTCCAGTTCACTTTGCCCAAGAATTCCAAAGTCCGCACCGGCAAGACTTGGCCGAAGCCTGCGGGTAAGAACGCCCGCAAGTTCCAGATCTACCGGTGGAGCCCGGATGACGGCGAGAACCCGCGGGTGGACACCTATTTTGTCGATATGGACACTTGCGGCCCGATGGTTCTGGACGCGCTCATCAAGATCAAGAACGAGATTGACCCGACCCTGACCTTCCGGCGTTCCTGCCGCGAGGGGATTTGCGGGTCTTGTGCGATGAATATCGGCGGGATCAACACCTTGGCCTGTATCTATGGTCTGGATGAAGTGCGCGGCGATGTGAAGATTTACCCGCTGCCGCATATGCCCGTGGTCAAAGACCTGATCCCCGACCTGACGCATTTTTACGCCCAGCATGCGTCGATCATGCCGTGGCTGGAAACCAAAACCAACGCGCCGGCCAAAGAATGGCGCCAGTCGATTGAAGATCGCGAGAAGCTGGACGGGGTTTATGAATGCGTGATGTGCGCATGCTGCTCGACCTCTTGCCCAAGCTATTGGTGGAACAGCGATAAATACCTCGGCCCTGCCGCCCTGCTGCACGCCTACCGCTGGGTGGTTGACAGCCGGGATGAGGCGACGGGCGAGCGGTTGGACGCTTTGGAAGACCCGTTCAAGCTGTACCGCTGCCACACGATCATGAACTGCACCAAGACCTGCCCCAAGGGCCTGAACCCGGCCAAAGCCATTGCCGAGATCAAGCATATGATGGTTGATCGGGTGGTGTGACCTGCGGGCGGGGACTCCGCCTTTTGACAAGAGGCTGCTATGAAGCTTGACACCCCCGCGCACAGTGCGCCCGCCGACGCCGTGGCGCGCAAAGCCGTGGCCCCTGTGATCTGCTATCCGGTCGACGGCCTTGCCCGCCCCGATCTTGCGCCCTTTCGCGCGGCGCGGGCGGGGTGGCGGCGGGTCAGCGAAACCCTTGTCCCCCCGCGTGAGGCGCGGTGTTTTGATGTGCCCGCAGGGCATTTCTTTCGCATCACCAGCGTGCAAGGCCCGCAAGTGGGCGACTTGAACCTGTGGGCGGCGGGCGATCTGAGCGAGCGGTTCTTTTCGGGCAAGACCCGTGCGCTGCATGGCACGCATCTGTCATCGGGCGATCGGATGTGGTCGTGCCTGCCCTATCTGCGGCCCATGGCGCTGATCACCGATGACAGTTTGGATTGGTACGGCTTTGATGCCTTTGGCGGATCGGTGCATGATGTGATCGGCACGCGCTGCGACCCTTACACGCACAATCTGCTGGGCGGTGGTCAATATCATCAGTGCTGCCATTCCAACCTGTCCCGCGCGGTGGCTGACCGCTTCGGCCTGCCGCTGCACGCAGCGGAATTTGCGGTGCATGATGTGCTCAATGTGTTCATGTGCACCGGCTTTACCCGCGACACCGGCCAGTATTTCATGAAAGCCAGCCCCGTGCGCCCCGGGGATTATCTGGAATTCTTTGCCGAGATGGATTTGGTCGGCGGCCTGTCGGCTTGCCCCGGTGGCGATTGTTCGACCTTGCATTCGTCCGACCAAGCCGCCTGTCACCCGCTGCTGGTGGAAGTCTTTGCGCCTTTGGCGCAGCCTGTGGGCTGGGCCTCACCGCTGGCCAATGGGTATGACCGCAGTCACGGGCGTTAGGCTTGGGTGGCCTCGGCTTCGGGGGGGCCAAAGCGGGCCGACATACGCTCGACAATCTGGTCGCGGGCTTGGCGATAGGCGGATAGCTTGGCATCGCGGCTTTCACCAAGGCCGGTGGGGTCAAGGATCGGCCAGTATTCTACGCTCAAGTGATAGTGCCGCGTCAATTCCAGTGCCAAGCGCTGGCTGGCGGGCGACAGGGCGATAACCACATCATATTGCCCCAGATCATCACCCCAAGCCTGCATGTCCTGAAACGAGCGGGATCGGTGGCGGGCCAGTTCCACCCCCAGTTCCTGACACACGGCGATGGAAAAGCCGTCAATCTCCATATCGTTTTTCACGCCGGCCGATTGCACATAGACCTTCTGGCCGTAAAGCTTCTTCATAATCCCTTCGGCCATGGGCGAGCGCACAGCATTGTGGTCGCAGCAAAACAAGACGGAAGAGGGAAGGTTGCCCATGTCAGCCCCAGTGCATCACGCAGATCAGGGTGAACAGGCGGCGTGCGGTGGCGCTATCGACCAGCGCTTTGCCTTCCAAACGTTCCTGCAAGACGCGCGCCCCTTCGTTGTGAATGCCGCGCCGTGCCATGTCGATTGCCTCGATTTGCGATGGGGGCAGGCGTTTGACGGCTTCAAAATAGCTTTCGCAGATTTGGAAATAGTCTTTCACCACTTGGCGAAAGGGGCCAAGCGACAGATGAAACTCCGCCACCTTTTGCGCGGCTTGGTCGGATATGGCAAAGACCAGCCGCCCCTCGCGGATGGCAAGGCCCAGATGGTAGGGGCCGGGATATTCGGCCGCACGGGGGATGGCGAAGCTGTTGTCTTCCAACAGATCAAAGATCGCCACTTTGCGTTCTTGGTCGATCTCGGCGGTGGGGGCCGCAAGGCCGCGGTCGTCTAGGTCAATGGCGCAGATGCGGTTGGTCATGCCCGCCCCCCGTTCAGCGCATCAAGGCGCGCGCGCACCGACAGGCCGTGGGCTTCAAGGCTTTCGGATTGCGCCAAGCGTTCGGCAGCAGGGCCGATGGCGGCCAGCGCGGCTGGCGTCATTTTGGCAAGGGTGGTGCGTTTGAGAAAGTCCATCACTGACAGCCCGCTGGAAAACCGCGCCGAGCGTGCGGTGGGCAGCACGTGGTTCGGCCCGCCAACGTAATCGCCGATGGCTTCCGGAGTCCATGCCCCTAAGAAGATGGCACCCGCATGGGTGATCTTTTCGCTTAAGCCGTCAGGATCGGCCACGCAGAGTTCCAGATGTTCGGGGGCGATGCGGTTGGAGAGCGCCGCCGCCTCGTCCAGATCGCGCACGGTGATGAGAGCACCGTTGTGCGCCCAAGACGCGCCTGCAATGGCGCGGCGTTGCAGGGTTTGCAGGCGGGCGTCTACGGCTGCGGCCACGGCGCGGCCAAAGGCGGCATCGGGGGTGATCAAGATCGACTGCGCGCTTTCGTCATGTTCGGCTTGGCTCAGCAAATCCAGCGCCAGCCAGTCGGGAGTGTTGTCCGCATCGGCGATGACCAAAATTTCAGACGGTCCTGCGATCATATCAATGCCCACGCGCCCGAAGACCCGCCGCTTGGCCGCCGCCACATAGGCATTGCCCGGCCCCGTGATCTTATCAACGGGGGCAATCGACGCCGTGCCATAAGCCAAAGCCGCAATCGCCTGCGCCCCGCCGATGCGGTAAACCAGATCGACGCCCGCAATCTGGGCCGCGAGCAAAACCAAGGGGTTGACCACGCCACCCGGTGTCGGGCAAGCGACCACTAGCCGCTGCACGCCGGCCACTTTGGCCGGAATGGCGTTCATCAGCACGGATGAGGGGTAAGAGGCCAGCCCGCCGGGCACATAAAGCCCCGCTGCTGACACCGGCGTCCAGCGCCAGCCAAGTTCGGCGCCCACCGAATCGGTCCAATGTGCATCTTGCGGCATCTGGCGGGCGTGATAGGCGCGGATGCGATCCGCCGCCAGTTCCAGCGCCGCGCGGTCTTCGGGCGAGACTTTGGCGCATTCTTGCGCGATCTCGTCTGGCGAAAAGGCAAGGGTTTGGGGGGTAAGGGCGGTGCGGTCAAACTTTGCCGTCAGCTCGATCACCGCCGCATCGCCGCGTGCGCGCACGTCGGCAATGATGGCCGATACCGCCTGATCCACATCCTCGGCCTCTTCGCGTTTCAGGCCCAATAGGGCTTGAAAACGCGGTTCGAAATCGGGGTCTTGGGTGGACAGGAACACGGGCATCGCACAACCTTTTGCTTTGGGGTTCCATAGCGGCACAAGGGCCGTGCTGCAAGGCAGCGCCCTTAGGCCACGGTGCCGAAATGCGAAAAGCGGTGCGGTGACAGGCCGTATTTCTTGCGAAAGCTTTTGGAAAAATGCGACGCACTGGCAAAGCCGCAGGCCACGGCGACCTCTGTCACCTTCATATCGGTTTCGGCCAGAAGGGCGCGACCACGGGCAAGGCGCAGGTCGTTCATATAGCGCACAGGCGTGATGCCCAGATGGGCAGAGAACAGCCGCTCGATCTGGCGGCGCGACAGGGCCAGATGGGCGGCACAGGCGTCAAGGTCGAAATCCTCTTCGATCCGCGCTTCCAGAAAGGCCGCCGCTTGCAGCAGTTTTTCATGCCGTGTGCCCAATCGCGCCGCCATCGAGGTGGTTTGCTGGTCAGCCTCGTCGCGCTTTTGGGTCAACAGGCACATATTCATCACCTCTTGCCCCAAGGCCGCACCGTAGCGGCCTGCGATCAGCTTCAGCATCAGATCGGCGGCGGCGACCCCGCCGGCACAGGTCATCACGCGGTCGTCGATGCAGAACACTTGGCGGGCGGGCTCCATATCGGGGTGAAGCTCGGCAAAGGCGGGGATATTGTCCCAATGCAGGGTGAATTTGCGCCCTTTGAGGATGCCCGCCGCCGCCAGCGCATAGGCCCCCGTGCAAAGCCCGCCCACAATCCGCCCGCGCCGCCACAGCCCGCGCAGCCAATCGCCCAAAGCTTGCGAGGCTTTGCCTTCGGGCTCTACGCCCGAGACGACAAAGATGATCCCGTCTGGTTGGGCACTGGCCCAAGGCCCGTCGACCACAATCGGCACGCCGTTCGAACAAGCCACAGGCAGCCCGTCATCCGACAGAACCTGCCAGCGAAACAGCACCTGACCGGTCAATTGATTGGCCATGCGCAAGGGTTCCAGGGCGGCCGCAAAGGCCAGCATGGTGAACTTGGGCAGCAAGACAAAGGTCACAGTCAAGGGCCGCTCGTCAGCGACCACAGTCACATGGGCCGCGCCCTTGGATACAAATTTGACCGTTTCCTGCATGAACCCCCCCCGCCTCGCGGCAAGCTAGCACAGGTTGGCCAGCCTTGCACCGCGCCAATAAATTGGCTTTAGGTGCGCACGCCTGCGAATTTCACTTGCCAGTCGGCCCGTTCTTCGTCGGTGATCTTGCGAAACAGGTTTTCGGGCACGGCAAAGTCATGCCCCGAGGGCAGGGCGCGGATGGCTTCGGGCACATCGCTGGGCCAAGTCCAATCGGTGCAGTTCAGCGCCGTCATCATGGTCGCCGCCGCATCGGGGATGAAGGGGGCCGACAGAATGGCATAAAGGCGGATCAGGTTCAGCGCCAAGCGGATCATGGCTTGGGCTTTGTCGGGGTCGGTTTTGACCACGCTCCACGGGGCGGCGGATTGCAGGTATTCGTTGCCCACCACCCAGATGCCGCGCAATTCGGCGGCGGCTTTGCGGACCTCCATCTCGGCCATCAGGGTTTCATATGTGCGTATGCGGGAACCCAGATCGGCGATCAGGGCGGTTTCCTGCGCGCCAAACGCACCGCCTGCGGGGATCGCATCGCCGAATTTCGACTTGGCAAATTTGGTGACGCGGCTGACCAGATTGCCCAAGACATCGGCCAAGTCCTTGTTGACCGAGGCTTGGAAATTCTCCCACGTAAATTCAGCATCAGAGCTTTCGGGGGCGTGCGACAGCAGCCACCAGCGCCAGTAATCCGATGGCAGGATCGACAGCGCCTGATCCATAAACACCCCGCGCCCGCGCGAGGTGGAAAACTGGCCGCCGTCATAGTTGAGGTAATTGAACGATTTCAGATAATCGACCATCTTCCACGGTTCGCCCGAGCCTAAGATCGTGGCGGGGAAAGACAGGGTGTGGAAGGGCACGTTGTCTTTGCCCATGAACTGGTAATAGGTCACATCCGCAGCCCCCTTGTCGGTGCGCCACCAGCGTTCCCATGCGTCATCGCCCAAGCCCTTGGCATCGGCCCATTCGGCGGTGCCTGCGATATATTCGATGGGGGCATCGAACCAGACGTAGAACACCTTGCCCTCCATCCCCGGCCAAGGTTGGTCGCCGCGTTTGACCGGAATGCCCCAATGCAAATCCCGCGTGATGCCACGGTCTTGCAACCCGTCGCCATCGTTCAGCCATTTCTTGGCGATCGAGGTCGTCAGGATCGGCCAATCGTGCTTGGAGTTGATCCACGCTTCCAGCTTATCGCGCAAGGATCGCTGCATCAGATACAGGTGCTTGGTTTCGCGCACCTCTAGGTTGGTTGATCCCGATACGGTGGAATGGGGGTTGATCAGGTCGGTCGGGTCTAACTGCTTGGTGCAATTGTCGCATTGATCACCGCGTGCCGAGGTGTAGCCGCAGTTGGGGCAGGTGCCTTCGATATAGCGGTCGGGCAGAAAGCGGCCATCGTCGATGGAATAGACTTGGCTTTCGGCCACTTCGCGGATCAGGCCGTTGTCGGCCAGAACGCCTGCGAAATGCTGGGTCAGCTTGTGGTTGCGCTGGCTGGAGGAGCGGCCGAAATGGTCGAACGACAGCCGAAAGCCGCGTGCGATTTCGGCCTGTACATCGTGCATTTCGGCGCAATACTCCTCCACCGGCTTGCCCGCTTTGGCAGCGGCGAGTTCGGCAGGGGTGCCGTGTTCGTCGGTGGCGCAGATGAACATCACCTCGTGCCCGCGGGCGCGGGAGTAGCGCGCAAACAGGTCAGCGGGCAGCTGGCTGCCCACCAGATTGCCCAAATGCTTGATTCCGTTGATATAAGGAATGGCCGAGGTGATCAGAATCCGTGCCATGTCGTGCCCCTTAATCCAGTTTTGCCCTCGTTTAGCGCAAGGCGCGGCCAAGGGCCATATGTTTGCTTTAAGGCGCGCTGGGGTCGGGCCAAAGCTTGGCCTCTAAAACGGCGGAGCCGGTGGCATCGGCGGCGCGGCGCGAGAGGTGAAAGCGCGCCTCGGGTGCCATGCGGGCGCGCAGGCGTTGCAAGACCCAAGCGCTGTGGCGCTGGATCAGGGTGGATGCGCTGGGGGCGGCGGCCATGTGCCAGCGGCTTTCAATGCCCTGCGCGCCGCCGTGTTCGGGGGTTAGCAGCAAGCCCAAAGGCGGCAGGCGGCCTGCATGGCGGGCAGCCTCGGCTCCGGTTTCGGCGGCCAGATGCAAACGGCGCACCGGTGTCAGCGCCGGAGGGCTGGGCAGATCGGCCAGCACCAAGGGCACAGCGCCGGAACGCAGCGCCTCTTCCAGCGACCAAAGCAGGTCTTCGGGGCGGCGTGCACGGGCAAACAGAATGCGGCCGGGATCGGCCAGTTCCGCCAGCCCCGGCGGGTACAGCCGCTCTGGCAGCCAGCCCGGGCTGATCCACAAAACCGGTCCCTGACTTTCGCCCAAGATCAGGGCCGCCAAAGCCGTACGCGCAGGCCCGCACAGCTCATGCACCCGCCCGCGTGCCAAGCTTAGGCCCAAGCCCCCCGGCAGGGCTTGGGCGGGCCAAGCTGTGCGCCCTTGGGCGCTTTGAAGAATCGCAAGCTCCATAGCGACAGTTTAGAATGTTCTTGATACGTTCTCAATCCCATGACTTTCCTTTATCGCCCGACCACCCTAGTTTGCGCCAAAACAGGAGTGTGCCATGCGCCAGATTGATTTGGGACGGACCGGAATAAAAGTGTCGGAACTGTGCCTTGGCACGATGACATGGGGCACGCAAAACAGCGAAGCCGAAGGCCATGCGCAGATGGATATGGCGCTGGATGGGGCCGTGAATTTCTGGGACACCGCCGAGATGTATCCCGTCAACCCCGTGTCCAAAGAAACCGCAGGGCGCACCGAAGAGATCATCGGCACATGGTTTGCCGCCCGCGGCGGGCGCGAGCGGGTGGTTTTGGCCAGCAAGATCGCAGGTGGCGGGCAAAATGCGGTCCGCGACGGTATTGTGCCTTCTGCCGCCGTGCTGCGCCAAGCGGTTGAGGGCAGTTTGGGGCGGTTGCAGACCGATTGGATTGATCTGTATCAAATCCACTGGCCGGCGCGCAAACACTACCACTTTCGCGACAATTGGGCCTATGACCCGCGCCCCAACGACCGCGCCCAGACCGAGGCTTTGATGCTGGATGTCCTCCAAGAGGCCGCCAAGCTGATCGCCGAAGGCAAAATTCGCGCCTTGGCCTTGTCGAATGAAACCGTTTGGGGGGCCGCCAAATGGCTGGCCTTGGCTGACAAGCACGGCTTGCCGCGCATGGCCAGCGTGCAGAACGAATACTCGCTTCTGTGCCGGCAGTTTGACACCGATTGGGCGGAGTTCTCGGTGATGGAGGAGATGCCGCTTTTGGCCTTCTCTCCTTTGGCCTGCGGGATTTTGTCGGGCAAGTACCAAGGCGATGTCACCCCGCAAGGCTCGCGCCGCTCGCTCAACCCGATCTTAAGCGGGCGGATGACACCGCGCGTGCTGCCTGCGGCGCAAGCCTATCTGGATATCGCCACCCGCCATGGATTGAACCCGTGCC
>JBAXLX010000028.1:0-18190 GCA_037134595.1 Pseudomonadota bacterium | reverse complement strand
CCCCATACGTCGCCCGCCACCTTTAGAACGACGCGTTGCTCATACCGTGCGCCCGGCAAAGCCCGGCCATAGGCATCCCGCCTTCAGCCTGACGCAGGATCGAAAGAATCTGCGGCTCAGTATATCCGCTTGTCTTCATTCAGAACCTCCTCAAGCATCTTGCCAAGAAAACTCTACTTATGCAGCCCCTTCCTTTCGGGTTGGATTACCCCCAGTCAGCCTTGGGCAGCAAGACGCCCTTGCAAGCGATGCAGGACTGGTACAACGCCACAGATGTTCACGAAACACCCATATCACCTACCGGGATGCGACTCTTATGCGGATATATGAAGCGTTATTTGCAGAGTCGGCATCTGTCGCGCCTGACCGAATTGAGATAATCGCACCAAGCCAATATTCGGTGTTGGCGCGCAAATTTCTCGGTAAATTGAATGTGTGTTGCGTCGTATAGGGAACATCTCGTGTCAGATTGAGATTGGCGCTCGCTATCAACTGATCGGCTGAAGTGATCGTCTCGTCGGTCGAAATGTAGAAACGTACCACATTTCCGTTTTGCGTCGACTTGCCAAGATTTTCATAAGTGAACTCGGCCGTGACCGTACTCCCAGCAGTCACAGTATAGCGAGGCTCCCATCCAACATTTGTATAGGGGAGCTCAATTCCCCTTAACGTCAGGAGCCGGGTGCGGTCATGGCTAGAATACTCGCCATCTGCACCAGTTCTGCGCCAATGTGCGACTGCGACGTCTTCCCTGCTTTCAGAACGTAAACCGTAGAGAGCTACAAGGCCATTGCCAGCATTCTCTCCGAAATATGCAATAACATATCCACCTTGAGTATGAGTATGCGTGAAATCTGTACCCATCTCATTATACAAACGGTTTTCATGCATGAGTCCGGCGATATGACCGAACTCGTGTAAAGCCGTGGTCGCAATATAACGCAAACTACCCGCATAACGCATATTGGCTGTCTTCAAGAACGATGACGTCCACTTCCAAGGGCTGTCGTAATCAAATATTGTGTCACCTTCGGTAATTTTTGCTTCAATTCCAAATAGCCAATAACACTCACTGTAAATGTAGGCGATAGCCGGAGAACCCTTCAGGATTGACGAATCGTCGCTGCCCCAGACTTCGTTTTCGCCATTATCAAAGGCAACGCCGCCGGAGTCATAGACGCGGCTCAGCCTGAATTTACTTGGATTTTTATTGAACTGGGTGATCGCACTGTCGATTGCGGTGAGGTAGCCACCAGTGCCACCAGTGGGAAAAGATGTCGTATTTAAGCGCAATGTTGCAATGTTTGAGGGAAACTTTATGTCTTTAGAGGCCCCGCGCGCCTCACAAACTTCGTATTGATAAGCCTGAGCCGTTTCTGTCAGGCAAGCGAGGCCAATAAGAGCAATCGAGACATGTGCCAGGCGGGTCAATTTCATTTCACACCTTCCAAATCACTTCAGTGGAGCTGCGGCTGTAGGAGTAGGCAGCACGAACAGCGAAAGCGGGGCTGCATCAATGATCCGCGTCGGATTTTGCGATGCAAGTCGTGATATGGCCGTGCGTAACGTGCCCTTGAAACTCGTAACTCTAAAACCATACTGCACCGGTTGTGGATCAGTCACTGCGTCAAGATACCGTGATATTACCATTTCCTTGGGTGCCTCTGACGCGTAACGTTTCCTGGCCGCTTCGACACTCAATCCAGACAGTTTAAGTGCGGCGAGCGCATCTGGGTTCTTCATCAATTCGTCAAAGCGAGGGGTCGGATAGCTGAATTTGTTGAAACTCGATGGACCGACGCCGTCCGAGCTTATCTTCTCCGTATCAATAGCGGTAACGGGCGATCCGTGGGCCTCGTAGACAAGACCGTCGAGAACGCGATATCGCCCAAACTCGCATGTAACGATCGCACATCCGTCTGTTCCATTACTCCGCAAGAACAGAATATCCTCATCGCCGACAGAAAACTTAGGGACACCCTCTACTTCTAAAAATCTGCCTTGGCCATCCGAACCCCCAACGAAGCGCACGACTATGGACTTTCTGTTTGTCTCAGACTTTGGATAAAGGATCTCAGAGAAACTGTAGGTCACAAATGCATGCGGAACTTTGCCACCGCCGACTTGAGTCGCATTGACATATTCAACGTTTGTTACCTTACCATGGAAAATCATAACGGACGATGGAATGAGTATCTTCAGATTGCCGACGACTGAAGGGTCAGATGGTGTGTGTGCGAGACCTGCTGCGCCCGCGGTTAGGAGGAGAAAACCCACAGAAATCATGAAAGCGATTTTTGACTTGCTAATCATTTGTTTCTCTTTTAGCTAAACGACTGCGATGCCTACCCCAAGCGGGCAGAAAAGCAAAAAAAATCAAAAGTTCTTCGGAAATCTTTTACTTAGTAAAAACTCTTGGTTTTGAAATGCCGACATGACAATACCGCCATTCTAAACAATGGTCAAGTGCGAAAGTTGCTGTAAATTCCACTTTGCTCGGTTGAGGACGGCATGATTGCAACGCCATCGCCACGACGTTGCCTCGTAGGGCTGCTCGCCGTGGTCCGCGAGTTCCTCACCCCAGAGGGGTCGCGCTCGGGCCTCGACCGCTGCCTGCGGCGGCATGGGGTGGGTATTCTGCGTGACCTGCAGGCGAAAGCTCCGCGTCCCGCCCTCAAGGCGTTCAAAGCCTACGAGCCCGGCTACCTGCATGTCGATGTGACGTATCTGCCTCAAATGGCTGACGAAACCTCGCGCCGCTCCCTGTTTGTGGCGATTGAACGGGCCACCCGCTGGGTGCTCATCTGGGCCTTCAAATCCAAGACCGCCGCCAATGCCCGCCGCTTTCTGCGCGATCTGGAACGCGCCTGCCCAATCTCGATCAGGACGGTCTTGACCGATAACGGGAAGGAATTCACCGACCGCCTGTTCGGCCTGCGCAAGCGCTCTGACAGCGGCCACCGCGCGTTCGATCAGCTCTGCGGCGACCTCGGCATCGAACACCGCCTCACCCCAGAACCCCCAAACCAACGGCATGGTCGAACGCTTCAACGGCCGGATCGAGGAGGTGTTGCGATCACACCACTTCCAGTCCGCAGAGGACCTGGAGACCACACTGCACCGCGACGCACATCCCTACAATCCGCAGCTCCCCCAACAAGCCTTGGGCAGCAAGACGCCCTTGCAGGCGATGAAGGACTGGCACAAAATCAATCCCAAGTTGTTCATGAAGCAACCATATCACCTCGGGACGTGACATCTAAGCTTGATCAAAGTTGAAAAATGACGAAACCAATCGTTCAAATCCATGGAGCCAACGAAAATGAAAAACGTATTAGCCCTTGCGATCATGTCAATCTTTGCTATTTTTACGCCGAACATGTCTTTCGCCAAGAACCTGCATTGTGAATTGCATCCCTCCACTTGGGAGAATTCTCTTGCGAATGAGGAACTAAAACAATGGCCAGAGGCTGCAGAAACGCAGCATTCCATCAATCTTTCCGGTGTTTACACGTCCAGTGCGCCAGAAGGGCAAACGTGTCGTCAGCAGATTTGGCAGGAATGCCTTGAATTGACTATAAATGGTGGCTGCACTGATAATTTATCTGGAAAAGTTGTTAGTGGAAGCCCGCTCCATCATTATGTTCTTGATTTCAGCTATGGCCATGCCGATCAAATTGGCTCTACCAAATGCGACAAGCCGACAAATGGAAACTGTTATGAGTCGTTCGGCCCCACTTTGAATAAGGGTTTAATCGTTAGAACAACACGTGATTGGTGTGAAAAGTACCACACTGAAGATGCCGTCATGTTGGTTGGTCCACTGCTCACCGGGGCAAACTCTGGCCCAGGTGCCGTTGGTTGGAACGCTGTCCGCGCTATTGATTCAAATGGGTCTTTGATATTCATGCAAAACCCTGATGCTGCAGAAACAGGCACAACGGCAGAGACGGTCATGCCTCGGTCCAAGACTCAATTTGTTAAATGTGGCCACCAAGGGTTCGACCAGAGTTTGTACTGCAAGAAGCGTTCTTATTTGGATTCGTCTTGGTCATTCACACCGGCCTGTTGCTCTGCTTACAAGGGCGACATAAGTGTTTTTACAAAGTTCATGGATTTGGCTTTATACCCGTCAACAGAAGTTGAGCCATTTCCAGACGGGCCCAATGTTGTTGCTTGCGATAAAAGCACCACGGCAAGAAAATTTTAAACTTTGAAACGTCTTGTGATTATCTGTTCCATCCCGGATAATCACATAGACCCTCGGCGCTTTGCGTTTTTCATGGCAAGGTCGGTTCTGAGGAACATTCGGAGCGGGGTGCGGACATGCTGATCCATCTTCACAGCCAAGCGACGACGACACCGAAGGTTCGGGCGGCGATCCAAGCCAGCGACGCGCCTGCCCCGGTCTTAGCGGAACGGTTCGGGACGACAGAGCAGACCGTCTACAAGTGGAAGCACCGCGACAGCGTTCATGATCGCAGCCACACACCGCACCGGCTGCAAACGACCTTGACCCCGGCGCAAGAGGCGGTGGCGGTGGTTGTGCGCAAAACATTGCTGGTGTCGCTTGACGACCTGCTGGCGGTGGTCCGGGAGTTCATGAACCCGGATGTCTCGCGTTCTGGCCTCGACCGGTGTCTGCGGCGGCATGAGGTTGGCAATCTACGCGATTTGGAACGCGCCTGGCCTGTGTGCATCCGCACCATTCTCACCGACAATGGCAAAGAGTTCACCGACCGACTGTTCGGCCTGCGCAAACGCAGCCCCACTGGATAACACGCGTTCGATAGCTCTGCGGCGACCTCGGCATCGAGCACCGTCTGGCCCCGCCACAGCACCCTCAGGCCAACGGCATGGTCGAGCGCTTCAACGGCCGGATCGAGGAGGTTCTGCAAAGCCACCCCTTCCGTTCGGGCGAAGACCTGGAAACCACGCTGCACCGCGACGTGCGGCTCTCCAATCCGCAACTCCCTCTCTCAGCCCTGGGCAGCAAGACGCCCTTGCAGGCGATGAAGCACTGGCACAAACTCAAGCCAGACCTGTTCAGAAAACCGCCCTATCACCTTCCGGGATGTGTCATCTATTCAGTCCCCAAAGGTGCGGTCAAATTGACAGCTATGCCGGGGTACATATCAAACACGAAATCGCGTGCCTTTTCAGTATCAAGTGTCAACTGTTTAGTGCCGTCAAAGGCAACAATCCCCAGCGACATCAGATCTGCCTTGGCTTTAAAAAAGGTGCCGCGCGACATTTTGCTGGTGGCCAGATAAAATTTGAGCGGTTTTTGAGGCGCATCTAGCATCGCCGAAATGATACTCAGGCAGGGGTCACGCATGTGGGTTTCCTTTCCGTGGACGTTAGAAAACAAGCAAACACTTCAGCGGCATTTTTACGGCTTGCCGCGCTCTGCCGAATTTTTTATTCGGCCCAAAAATTGGCTCAATATTCGGTGACTCCGCCAGTTCGCGCTGAACCATGCATTTCTTACCCTCCTTCACTGTGACATAATTTTTTATCACGTGAAATAACGTCTTAAGTGTAAAATCGGCACAGAATTACTTGTGGTCTGTTCAGAATGTTATCTTTAGTTTTCACTAATAATTTGCGAAGACATTGAAAAAATCAAAAGTTTGGTTATTCGCATCAAATTTGGACACGTTAGTTTTCAAATCCGCCATTTTCAGACTTTCTGATCATCCTTATACTATATTTCGAGTAACACAAATTAATTCTAGGCAACAATGGTTAAGTGGTTCAATCTCTATACTCAATCTTCACGGCGAAACCAAAGCATGTTTGTTGTAAATTGGAAATTTTATGGTCGACCACGGGACTTTCATTTTTCGAACAAAGTTTTTGTTTTCTGGCCTCTCAAATGCGGTTCAAATGACTTCCTTTAAGTCAACGCCAAGGTTTAAAAGCCCTCTTGTTAAATCATAATAAACTTAAGTGAAACTTTTTAAGAGTGAAATGAATCATCGATTTACGGCGATAAAGGCGCAATTTCGGCTGATCTTCTCGGCTTTGGTTGCTAACTGGCGCGCCGTGTTAGTGCGTATGTGCCTTACAATCAGGTTATCTTTTTGCGTGACCCACACCATGTCGCGTTGTGTTCGGGTCCATTAGGTCGGCGACCTACGCATCCGTGCTGAGAATTTGTCGGAAAGCCACAAGACGACTCGCCCGTTCGGCAGCCTCAGCGCCTGTGTGCCGTCACATCTTTCGGGATGTGCGGCTCACCGCTGCGGGCTGCGGTAGCTCATCCGGCGGATGGAGCCGGTTTTGGACCGCATCAGGATGGTTTCGGTCGTGATATGCCCCGCATCGCGATGAATACCGCGCAGGATCGACCCTTGCGTCACGCCCGTCGCCGCAAAGATCACATCGCCGCGCACCAGATCGTCGCGGGTGTAGACGCGGTCAAAGTTGGTTATGCCGGCTTTGCGCGCCCTTGCCCGTTCGTCGTCGTTGCGAAACATCAGCTTGCCAAAGAACTGCCCGCCCATGCATTTGAGTGCTGCCGCCGCCAGCACGCCTTCGGGCGCACCGCCTGATCCCATGTACATGTCAATTCCCGTCACATCTGGTTCGGCGCAATGCATCACCCCGGCCACATCGCCGTCGGTGATCAGCCGGATCGAGGCCCCCGTGGCGCGCAGCTCTTCGATCAGCGCCTCATGTCTGGGCCGTTCCAAAACGCACACGGTGATATCCATGGTCGACACGCCCTTTGCTGCGGCAAGGGCTGACACCCGCTCTGAAGGCGACATATTGAACGTCACCGTGCCGGGTTTGAACCCCGGCCCTATGGCCAGTTTGTCCATATAGACATCTGGGGCATGCAGCAGCGTGCCGCGCGGGGCCATGGCAATCACGGTCAGGGCGTTGGGCATATCTTTGGCCGTCAGCGTGGTGCCTTCCAGCGGGTCAAGCGCGATGTCGACGGCGGGGCCTTTGCCCGTGCCCACCTCTTCGCCTATGAACAACATCGGCGCTTCGTCTCGCTCGCCTTCGCCGATCACCACAACGCCGGATATGTCGAGCAGGTTCAACTGGTCGCGCATGGCGTTGACGGCGGCTTGGTCGGCGGCCTTTTCATTGCCGCGTCCGATCAAGGGCGCGCAGGCTATCGCCGCCGCTTCGGAGACCCGCGCCAAGCCAAGAGAGAGCAGGCGGTCTTGGAAGACTTGGGCTTCGGCAAGGGGGGCAACCATGGCACATTCCTTCGATGCAAGGGCGTGGCACCCCTGTATCGGGGAGATGGCCCAGCGGCAAGGACGGTTGCGCTAACGCTAGACCTCTTCGATGCGCAAAGCCACGGGGTCGCCCACCAGCACACCCGTTCCGGCAAAGCGGCCCAAGGCGTGGTCGATGTCTTCGCGCGTGGCCTTGTGCGTGACGATCAGCACCGGCGCATTGGCCCCGGGGTGGCCGTATTGGCGCATCTGGTCGATCGACACGCCCGCCTCGCCCAAGCAGGTGGCGATCTTGGCCAAGGCACCGGGTTTGTCCAGCAGCGTCATGCGCAGGTACCATGCGGCGGGGGTGGCGGTTTTGGCGGCAATGGGGTGCGCAAGGCTGGTGGCAGGTTGGCCAAAGGTGGGCATCCGCATACCCCGCGCCAGATCCATCACATCGGCCATGACAGCAGACGCCGTAGGCCCTTCGCCCGCACCCGCGCCGCGCATCACGATTTGCCCGACCGAGTCGCCTTCCAGCACCACCATATTCGTCCCACCCTGCAACTGGCCCAAGGGGCTGTCGGCAGGCACAAGGCAGGGCGTCATGCGCTGTTCCAGCCCGCGGCCCGTCATCTGGGCCACGCCCAACAGTTTGATCCGATAGCCCATGTCGCGCGCCAGCCCGATATCGTCCAGCGAGACGTTCTGGATGCCTTCCAGTTCCACCGCGTCAAACGACACCTGCGTGCCAAAGGCGATAGAGGACAGCAGCGACAGCTTATGCCCCGCATCAATGCCGCCCACGTCAAGGTTCGGGTCAGCCTCTAGGTAGCCCAGCTTGGCGCATTCGTCGAACAGCACGTTATAGCCTTGGCCGGTCGCCTCCATCCGTGTGAGGATATAGTTGCACGTCCCGTTCATCACGCCCATCACGCGCTTGATCTGGTTGGCAGCCAAGCCTTCGGTCAGCGCCTTGATCACCGGAATGCCGCCCGCCACTGCCGCCTCAAAGCGGATCACGCGGCCTGCGGCTTCGGCAGACACAGCCAAAGCTTGGCCGTGATGCGCCAAAAGCGCTTTGTTGGCAGTCACCACATCATGGCCTGCGGCAATGGCCGCCTCGGTCGCCAAGCGGGCAGGGCCCTCGTGGCCGCCCATCACCTCGACAAAGACGTCAATGTCGGCGCGTTTGGCCAAGGCCACGGGGTCGCTTTCCCAAGCATAGGCCGACAGGTCCACCCCACGCGCTTTGTTCGCATCGCGGGCCGAAACGGCCACAATTTCTACTCTGCGACCGGCGCGAGCGGCCAAAAGGTCACCGTGGCGCTGCACGATCTTGACCACGCCAAGACCAACCGTGCCAAGGCCAGCCAATCCAATACGCAGGGCGGGAAGGGGGGGCTGGCTCATTTGGGACCTCGGGGTTGATGTGCGCCACCTGTTAGCGGTTCGGCACGCTTAGCGCAACGCCGTCAGGGCGTAACCGACCCTGACCAAGCCTGCAAATCGGCGGTCTTTTTGGTCAAAGCCATATCCGCGCCCTCAAGGGTGGGAGGCAGTCCTTGCAGTTGGTTTCGTGGCAGCAGCGCAGGGGTGGCCCCCCTGCTGGTGGGCCATTGTACGACCGGATAGGCCGAGCAGGCCGACACAAGACAGGCTACGAAAACAAAGCGCATGGCAACGACCTTACCCTCGCACCGCATCAATGGCAAACCTTCCCTATCCGGCTTAATGTGCAGGCTTAATAAAGGTGCCGTTGCGCAGTTCTGCCATGACTTGGCGAATTTCGGCATCGGTGTTCATCACGATCGGGCCGTGCCATGCGACAGGTTCTTGCAAGGGCGCACCCGAGATCAGCAAGAACCGCACCCCGTTTTCGCCGGCCTGCACCGTTACCTCGTCGCCCGCGCCAAAGGTGATCAGCGTGCGGTTGCCCGACATATCGCGGATGTTGACCTCTTGCCCGCGCACTTCCTTTTCCATCAGCACGCCGCGCGGGCGGCTGGCATCGCGGAAATTGCCTGACCCTTCAAAGACGTAAGCAAAGGCATTGCGCCGCGTGTCGACCTTAAAGGTCTTGCGCCGCCCTTCGGGCACAAAAATGTCCAGATATTGCGGATCAGCCGCGATCCCGTCGACAGGCCCGCGCTTGCCCCAAATCTCGCCACGATCACCTTCACCACAGTGCCGTCATCGTCCATGATTTCAGGAATGTCGCGGCCTTTCACGTCTTGATAGCGCGGCGCTGTCATTTTCAGCGCACTGGGCAGGTTGGCCCAAAGCTGAAAGCCGTGCATCTGGCCTTTGGCATTGCCAAAGGGCATCTCTTGGTGCAAAATCCCCGACCCCGCCGTCATCCACTGCACATCGCCGCCCTTGAGCGACCCCCGATTGCCCAGACTGTCGCCATGCTCAACCGTGCCTGCCAGAACGTAAGTGATCGTCTCGATCCCGCGGTGGGGGTGCCACGGAAAGCCCGCCATGTAATCGCGCGGCGCTTCGCCGCGAAAATCGTCAAACAGCAAGAAGGGATCGGTTTCGCTGGTCTGGCCGAAGCCAAAGCCACGGTGCAGGTGCACGCCAGCGCCTTCCATCGTGGGGCGGGCAAGCATGGCGCTTTTGACGGGGCGGATCGACATGGGGTGGGCTCCTTTTGGCTTTGGCCTTTAACCTAGTGTGAGAAGCCGCCTTTCGCCAGATGTGCAAGGGTGCTGCCATGCGCCAAATGTTGCGCATTGGCGCACAAAGCCCCCGCCTTTGGCCCAAACTTTGCCCAAGCCCGACACGCCGTGTCGCCCAAAGGCCAGTTCTTCGCGCGAAGCTCTTGAATAAGGATGCAAAACCCGCAACACTTGACGCAGGGTAAGGGGAGTGCGCGATGCGCTATTCGGGCTGGAAGGTCATCACCGAGGGGCTTTTGGGCAACACAGGCTGGGGCCGCGCATGGCGCGATCCGGCCCCCAAGGCCGACTATGACGCCATCGTGATCGGCGGCGGCGGGCATGGGCTGGCCACGGCCTATTATCTGGCCAAAAACCACGGGCTGACCAATATCGCGGTGCTGGAAAAGGGCTATCTTGGGTCGGGCAATATCGGGCGCAACACCACGATCGTGCGGGCCAACTACTTTTTGCCGGGCAACTCGGAATTTTACTCGCACTCGCTGAAGCTTTGGGAAAAGCTGGAAGGCGAGCTGAACTATAACGTCATGCATTCCCAGCGCGGCCATATCATCCTGTTTCATTCCGACGGGCAAAGAGATGCCGCCGTGCGGCGTGGCAATGCGATTGTGAACCAAGGCGACGATGCCGAACTGCTGTCGGTCGCGCAACTGAAAGAGATGCTGCCCTATCTTGACTATAATCAGACCCGCTTTCCCATCTACGGCGGCCTGATCCAGCGCCGCGCAGGCACAGCCCGCCACGATGCCGTAGCGTGGGGCTATGCGCGGGCGGCGGATCGGTTGGGGGTTGATCTGATCCAGAATTGCGAAGTGACGGGCATTGATACGGTCGACGGCAAGGTCATCGGCGTGCAAACCACCCGCGGTGCGATCCGGGCCAAAAAGGTCGGCATGGTGGTCGCGGGCCGCTCAAGCCAAGTCGCCGCCATGGCGGGTATGCGCTTGCCCATCGAAAGCCACGTTCTGCAAGCCTTTGTCACCGAAGGGCTGAAACCCGTGATCGACCATGTGGTCAGCTACGGCATGGGTCACTTCTATATCAGCCAATCCGACAAGGGCGGTTTGGTCTTTGGTGGCGATATCGACATGTATTCCAGCTACGCGTCGCGCGGTAACCTGCCGATGGTCGAACATGTGATGGAGGCGGGCATGACCCTGATGCCGATGCTGGCGCGCGCCCGCGTGCTGCGGTCTTGGGGGGGGATTATGGATATGACGCCGGACGGCTCGCCCATCATCGACAAAACCCATATTGACGGCCTGTTTGTCGACGCTGGCTGGAACTACGGCGGCTTCAAGGCCGCCCCCGCCTCGGGCTGGTGCATGGCGCATCTGATGGCCACCGGCCAAAGCCACGAGGTCGCCCGCCGCTTCCGTCTTGACCGGTTCCGCACCGGCCATGTGATGGACGAAGAAGGCACCGGCAGCCAACATAATTTGCACTAGGGGGCGCGCGATGATCCTGTCACACTTGCAGCCTATGCCACACCTTGCAGCCTCCGGCGGGGATATTTTTTCAAGTATGAAAGGGGTTTTCATACTTGCCCAAATATCCCGGGGTGAGGCCGCAGGCCGAGGGGCAGCGCCCCTGCTTTCTTCTTTTCAAAGGGCATTCCCATGCGCCTGACCTGCCCGCTCTGCGGCACCCGTGACCGGCGCGAGTTTTATTACTCGGGTTCGGAAGATTACCTCAACCGCCCCACCGAGGGCGCGCCGATCGAGGCTTGGGACGATATGCTGCACCTGCGCACCAACCCTGCGGGGGTGACCAAGGATTTGTGGTATCATGAAACCGGCTGCGGGTCGTGGCTGCTTGTGACGCGCAACACTGTTACGCATGCCGTGCTTGCGACCGAACTGGTCGCCGCGCGCAAAGGCGGTGCGGTATGAGAATCGCGGCCAAGGGTCTGATCGACCGCACCAAGCCCGTTTCGTTCACCTTTGACGGCAAAAGCTATTGTGGCTTTCACGGCGACACGCTGGCCTCGGCCCTGATGGCCAATGGCGTGCGTCTGGTTGGGCGCAGTTTTAAATACCACCGCCCGCGTGGCATTTTGACCGCAGGCCCCGAAGAACCCAACGCCATGGTCGAGGTCTTGGATGGGGCCAGCCAATCGCCCAACACCCGCGCCACCGTGCAAGAGATTTACGACGGACTTGCTGCGCAAAGCCAGAACCGCTGGCCCTCGCTGCGCTATGATCTGCTGTCGGTCAACGATCTGGCGGCCCCTTTCTTAAGTGCCGGTTTTTACTACAAAACCTTCATGTGGCCGCGGGCTTTTTGGGAAGGGCTCTACGAACCCCTGATCCGCCGCGCGGCAGGGCTTGGCAGGTTGAAGCCGCAAAACGAAACCGCGTCTTACGAAAAGGCCTTTGCCTTTTGCGACCTGTTGGTGATCGGCTCTGGTCCTGCGGGCCTGATGGCCGCCTTGACTGCCGCGCGCGCGGGGGCCCATGTGATCTTGGCCGAGCAGGACAGTGTGATGGGGGGCCATTTGCTGTCGGACGGCGGCACCCTCGGGATGCCTTGGGTTGACGCCACCTTGGCCGAACTGCGCGCCCTGCCCAATGTGCGCCTGATGGCGCGCACCACGGTGGTTGGGGCCTATGACCAAGGCACCTATGCCGCTCTGGAACGCGTGGGCCGGCACCTGCCCTCTGCCCCGCATCTACCGCGCGAATGTTTCTGGCGCATCGTGGCGGGGCAAGCCATTCTGTCAACCGGCGCTTTGGAACGCCCCATCGCCTTTGAGAACAACGACCGCCCCGGCATCATGCTGGCCTCGGCGGCGCTGACGTACCTCAACCGCTTTGGCGTGGTGCCCGGCCAGAAGATCACGCTTTTTGCCAACAACGATCACGCCCGCCAAGCCGTGCGCCAGTTGATGGCCGCAGGCGTTCAGGTGGCCGCGATCTTGGACAGCCGGGCTGATGCGTCAACCGTGGACGATTGCCCCGTCTACCTGAGTGCCGCCGTCACCGACACCCAAGGCCGTCACGGCCTGACGCAAATTTCGGGCACCCACGCGGGTGGTGCTTTCCAGATCGACACCGATTGCCTGCTGATGTCAGGCGGCTGGAACCCCTTGGTCAACATCGCCTGCCACCAAAATGCCCGCCCAACATGGCGCGAGGATATCGCAGCCTTTGTCCCCCACTCCGGCATGGTGCCGGGTCTGACGGCGGCAGGCTCTGCCAATGGCGCTTTTTCCACCCACGCCGCCCTGCGCGAGGGGGCAGATGCCGCGATTGCCGCGCTGACAGAGCTTGGCCGCAGCGCGACCGCGCCCGACCTGCCGCAAGCCGAAGACGCGCCCTACCGGTTGCAACCGCTTTGGGCCGTGCCCGGCAAGGGCCGCGCTTGGCTGGATTTTGCCAATGACGTCACGGTCAAGGATGTCAAACTCGCCGCCCAAGAGGGGTATACCTCGGTCGAGCATATGAAGCGGTATACGACCCAAGGCATGGCCCCCGATCAGGGCAAGAACTCCAACGTCGCGGCGCTCGCCGTGCTGGCCGATGCCACAGGCCGCGGCATTGCCGAAACCGGCACCACGACGTTCCGCGCGCCCTTTACCCCCGTGTCGATCGGCGCTTTGGGCGCAGGCGGGCAGGGGGCAGGCTTTGCACCGCAGCGCTATATGACCTCTGACCAAGCCTCGCGCGACCGCGGTGCGCCGATGGTCGAGGCGGGGCTTTGGTACCGCCCATCTTATTTCCCCAAACCCGGCGAAACCACATGGCGGCAGTCTTGCGACCGCGAGGTGTTGATGGTGCGCTCGTCCGTGGGCGTGGCCGATGTGTCGACCTTGGGCAAGATCGACATTCAAGGCCCCGATGCGGCGCGGTTCTTGGATTTCGTCTATACCAACACCTTTTCCACCCTGCCCGTGGGCCGCGTGCGCTACGGATTGATGCTGCGCGAAGACGGCTTTGTGCTGGACGACGGCACGACCGCCCGCTTGGGCGACACCCATTATCTGATGACCACCACCACAGCCGCCGCAGGCCAAGTGATGCGGCATCTGGATTTTGTCCACCAAGCCTATTGCTCCGATTGGCAGGTGCGCTTCATCTCGGTCACCGAAAGCTGGGCGCAGTTTGCTGTGGCAGGTCCGATGGCCAAGATGTTGCTCAACGCCCTGTTGGATGAGCGGATCGACGACTTCCCCTTTATGACCTATGGCGAAGTCTCGGTTGAAGGGGTCAAAGCGCGGCTGTTCCGCATCTCGTTCTCGGGCGAAGAGGGCTACGAGATCGCCGTCCCCACCGCCTACGGCGAGGCGCTGTTCCGCGACCTTCTGGCCAAGGCCGAAACCTTGGGCGGTGGTGCTTACGGGATGGAGGCGCTGAACGTCATGCGCATCGAGAAGGGCTTTATCACCCATGCCGAAATCCACGGCCGCATCACGGCCTTTGACATCGGCATGGCTAAGATGGTTGCGTCCAAGAAAGACTGCATCGGCAAGGCCGCCAGCCAGCGCCCGGGCCTGATAGGGTCCGAGCGCGAGCAACTGGTGGGCCTGCGGCCTGTGACCAAAACGGACATCGGGGCAGGGGCGCATTTGTTTAACCCCGGCGACAAGGTCGAACGGGTCAACGATCAGGGCTATGTCACCTCGGTCTGCTGGTCGCCGGTGTTGGAAACCTATCTGGGCTTGGCTTTCTTAAAAGACGGCCGTGCGCGCCATGGCCAGCGGGTCCGGCTGGTCGATCATATGCGCAAAACCGATGTGCTATGCGAGGTGACCGATCCGGTCTTCCTCGATCCGGAAGGAGCGAAACTGCGTGCCTAATCTCATCGCCAAATCCGCCCTCTTCGCCCGCGCCCCGCTTACCTTGTCCGGCACCACGCTGGCCGAGGCGCAGGTGGGCCAGATCACCTCTGTCGCAGCCTTTCCGGGCAAATTGCCCGAGGCCACAACGGCCCTAGGCGGCTTTCCCGCCCCCAACAGCGTCTTGGGCAATCTGATCTGGACCGGCCCCGAACAGGTCTTTGTTCTGGGCCAAACCCCCGACCTGACCGGCCTTGCCGCCGTGACCGACCAAAGCGGCGGCTGGGCCGCCTTGCGCCTGTCTGGCCCCATGGCCGCCGATGCCCTGATGCGGCTGTATCCGCTTGACCTGCGCGCCAGCCACTTTCCCAAAGACACCTGCGCACGCGCCCCCTTGGGCCATATGCAATCCATCCTGATTGCCGAAGAGTCAGGCTTTTTGATCCTGATCTTCCGCTCGATGGCCCGCACCGCTTGGCACGAAATCGAAACCGCCTTGCAAGCCCTCACCGCCCGCGCCGCAGCCGCCCTTTAACACCCCGCCTTTCATACTTGCCCAAATATCCCACGGGGTGATGAGCGATGAGAAATCCTCCAGTGGAGGATTTCCGCGAAGAACGCCCGGCCCGTGGCCGGGCTGGGGGGTGTGAAACCCCCGCGCGCTGGCCGAAAGCGCGGCGCTGGACAGATCGGCTCTGACACCCGATATAGACCCCATGTCCTTACCCAGTGGTTTCTTAGATGAATTGCGCACCCGTCTGACCCTGTCGCAGGTTGTCGGGCGCAAAGTCACATGGGATGCGCGCAAGTCCAACATGGCCAAGGGCGATTATTGGGCGCCCTGTCCCTTCCATCAGGAAAAATCGCCCTCGTTCCACGTCGACGACCGCAAGGGCTTTTACTACTGCTTTGGCTGCCATGCCAAAGGCGATGCGCTGACCTTTGTGAAGGAAACCGAAAACCTGCCCTTCATCGAGGCGGTCGCCCTTTTGGCCCGCGAGGCCGGCATGGTCATGCCCGCGCGCGACCCGCAAGACGCCGCCCGCGCCGATACCCGCAGCCAGTTGACCGATGTCATGGAAGAGGCGGTCAAATGGTTCCGCCTGCAACTGAAAACCTCTGCCGCTGCTGAAGCGCGGGCCTATCTGGCCAAACGCGGCCTCAGCGAAGCGGCGCAAGACCGCTGGCACCTTGGCTTTGCGCCCGACGCCCGCACGGGCCTGTTGCAAGCGTTAACGCAAAAGGGCATCGCCGCCGAGCGCATCGTCGAGGCGGGCCTGTGTATCCAGCCCGAAGATGGCAGCGCCCCCTACGACCGCTTTCGCGGCCGGATCATCTTTCCCATCCGTGACGGGCGGGGCAGGGCGATTTCCCTTGGCGGGCGGGCGATGGACCCGAAGGCGCGGGCCAAGTATCTCAACGGCCCCGAAACCCCGCTGTTCGACAAGGGCCGCAACCTGTTCAACCTTGGCCCCGCGCGCGAGGCTGCGGGCAAAGGCCAGCCGCTGATCGTCGCCGAAGGCTATATGGATGTCATCGCCCTGTCCGAGGCAGGCTTTAGCGCCGCCGTGGCCCCCTTGGGCACGGCGATCACCGAAGACCAACTGCGCTTGATGTGGCGCGTGGCCGATGAACCGTTGATTGCGCTCGATGGTGACACCGCAGGCATCCGCGCCGCCCTGCGGCTGGTCGATCTGGCCCTGCCGCTGCTGGAATCCGGCAAGGGCCTGCGCTTTGTGCTGCTGCCCGGTGGCCAAGACCCCGACGACCTGATCAAATCCCAAGGCGCGCCCGCGATGAAAGCGCTGCTTGATGCCGCCCGCCCCATGGTGCAACTGCTTTGGCAGCGCGAGACCGAGGGCAAGGTGTTCGACTCCCCCGAACGCAAGGCCGCACTGGATAAAACCCTGCGCACCCTGATCGCGCGCATCGCCGACCCCTCTCTTCGCACCCATTACACCGAAGAACTGCGCCGCCTGCGCGCCAGCCTGTTTGGCCCCGCCGTCAAACCTTTCCGCCCGTGGACGCCGCGCGCCAAGGGCCAGCGGGTCGAGGTGGATGCCCAGCCCCTGTCCTCCACCCGCGCCTCTGCCCTTGTGCGCGGCGACGAGGCGACGGACGAATCGCTGCGCGAGGCGGTAATCCTTGCGATCCTGATCGTGCATCCAACGCTGATCCGGCGCTTTGAGTCCGATCTGGAACGAATGGATTTGACAAGCGAGCACCACCGCACCCTGCGGGCTGCCCTGCTGTCCACGCCCTTAGCCGACCTGCCAGATGCCCTGAAAGACCTTGCCGCCCTTGACGATCTTATGGCGCGCCCCCAAGTGCTGATTGCACCGCCCGTGCGCAATCAAAAGGACACTGACCTTGCCGTGATGTGTCTGGCCGAAGAATTCGCCAAACTCGCCGCCCGGCGCGGGGCGCGGCGCGAGGTGGCAGATGCGGTCGAAGACCTCAGCGGGGTGGCAGACGAAGGGCTGACATGGCGGCTGGCCCAAGCCGCCTTGGCCCGCCACAAGGCCGATCACCCCAACCGCGACGACACCGCCGATCTGGGCGAAGACCGCGCCGCCCTGTCAAACCACCTGCAACGCCTGATTGATTCGAAAGTCTGGGAAAAGAAACATTCCTGACACCCTGCAACTCTCCTGCGATTCGGAGTATTGATCCGAACCCACGCCTGATTCGTCCCTGATTCGCCCCCTGATTCGCATCCCTCATCGGAGTCCCCATGGCCCTCAAAGACAACGACGACGTGAAGCCCGAAGCCGAAGAGCAAGATGTCTCGCTTGACCTTAGTCAAGCCGCCGTCAAACGCATGATCGCCGATGCCAAAGAGCGCGGCTATATCACCTATGACCAGCTCAATTCCGTGATGCCGCCCGAACAGGTGTCGTCCGAGCAGATCGAAGATGTCATGTCGATGCTGTCGGAAATGGGCATCAACATCATCGAAAACGAAGAGGGCGAAGAGGCCGATTCCGAGGGTGGCGCCTTGGTTGAAACCTCGACCACCTCGCGCGATGTGGCGGTTGTGGGCACCACGACCGAGGCTTTGGACCGCACGGATGATCCTGTACGGATGTATCTGCGCGAAATGGGGTCGGTCGAACTGCTCTCGCGCGAAGGCGAAATCGCCATCGCCAAGCGGATCGAGGCTGGTCGCAACACGATGATTGCGGGCCTGTGCGAAAGCCCGCTGACCTTTCAGGCCATCATCATCTGGCGCGACGAACTTCTGAGTGAAGAGATTTTGTTACGCGATGTGATCGACCTGGAAGCGACCTTTGGCCGCAGCTTGGAAGGCGAAGAAGGCATCGTCGGGGCCGAGATCGACGGGATCGACCTTGACGGCGTCACCGCCGCCCCGCGGCGTGCAGCAGGCGACGAGCCCGAGCTTGACGCCGACGGCAACCCTTTGATGGGCGCTGTGGAAGATGACGAAGACGACGAAGACGGCGCGGCCGTGTCGCTGTCTGCCATGGAAGCCGCGCTCAAACCGCAGGTCTTGGAAACCCTCGACAAGATCGCCGAAGACTATGCCA
>JBAXLX010000027.1:0-18214 GCA_037134595.1 Pseudomonadota bacterium | reverse complement strand
TACGGTCGCTGGTCCAAATGATCCAAGGGGGCCTGCCGACTTTGAGCAAGGCTTTCGGGCGCATTGCCACTGTGCTGATTGAGGTGCCCGGCAAGTTCATGACATGGTCGGTTCAAGATATCGCCGCGGCGGCTGGCGTCAGCGAGCCGTCAGTTATCCGGTTTTGTCGGCACTATGGCTATAAGGGGATGCCGGATTTCCGCATCGCGCTGGCCATTTCGCTGGCGGAAGGCAATACATCTTCTAATCGGCTGTTTCTCGAACCAACGATTGATGACAAAGCGTTTGTGAACCGCGATCTGAAACTTGCGATCGCCAAGAAGGCGTTGGAGTTGGTGGAAGCAGACCGCTCACTTATTCTCGATTCCGGATCTACGACGCAACTTTTTGCTCAGCAACTTCGCACCCATTCAGGGCGAACCATTCTTACGACCGGGCTTAATATCGTCGAGGCCCTCTGGGGCTGCATTCAGCATACGATCATCCTGCCGGGGGGAACTTTACGGTTTGAAGCAAAGGCCCTGACGGGGCGCCTTCTTGAAAGCTCGCTGCAAACCATGCGGTTCGATACCGTATATTTTGGAGCCGATAGCATTGACCCCGTGTTGGGACTGAGCACCTTCAACGAGGCCGAGGCGCACCAATGCGTCACGATGATGGCGACGTGTCAACGTGTCGTCGTTCTGGTGGACTCGACAAAATTCGGAGCGCCAAGTCTGCATCGGTTTTGCAATATCGATCAGATCGACGCGATTGTCACCGACAGCAATATTCCCGATGCCGTCGCTAAAAAGTTACTGGATCAGGGTGTAAACATTCTGATCGCCAACCTCAGCCCAAGCGAGATGTAGTTATGATACCTGCCAACGGCAAGACACCCGGCGCACTGACAAAGTGGCGCACCTTTCAGGAGGCCACCGCCCAACCCACGGTTTGGCGGGCTTGGGCCGGGGCACTTGCAAGCCAAGCAGAAAAGATATCAACGTGGATCCGGTCGCGTGATTACGACGAGATCTGGTTCTGCGGTGCAGGGACGTCGGCCTTTATCGGCGAATTGCTGTCCACCCACCTCAACAGCCGGCCAGGTCGCGCAAGGTATCGCTGCGTTGCGACCACTGATCTGGTAAGCTGCCCCAGAAACTACATACGGCCGGGTGTCAAGGTTCTGGTCGTTTCCTTCGGTCGCAGCGGCAACAGCTCTGAAACCATCGGTACGCTTGATCTGCTTGACCGCCATGCGCCTGATGCGGATCGGTTGAATTTTACCTGCAATGCAGACGGGGTTCTTGCAACGCGCAAAGCACCCGGGCCGGGTGAGCAGCGTCTTGTCCTATTGCCGCGCGAGACAAATGATCAGGCGCTTGCCATGACATCAAGCTATAGCACCATGTTGCTAAGCGCATTGGCTTGTCTGGATGATCACCCACCGATGCCCGTTGCCCAAGCACTATCGCGGCTGGCAAGCGCGGCCGAGGCCGTGATGGCACAATCGCTTGACCTTGCGCGCTCAGCGGGTGCCAAAACGCCGTCGCGCGCGGTGTTCCTGGGCGCGGGTGTGCTTCAGGGTGCAGCGCACGAAAGTGCCCTGAAGGTGCTGGAACTTTCGGCTGGGGCCATTTCAACCCTGTGGGACTCGACCTTGGGGTTTCGTCATGGTCCAAAAGCCATTGTCGACGCCAACACGAGGGTCCATGTTTTGGTATCGGGCGATCCGCATACGCGGCGTTATGATATGGACGCCGCGAACGAGATTAGGGCGCAATATGGAGCAGACACCGTCCTGACCCTCGGGCCCAACCAGTACGAGGTCGATCTACACGTGCCCACGGTCGGCAACGACGCGTGGACAGCAGTTCTTTATGTGGTGGCAGCGCAAATGCAGGCGATTGTCTGGTCGGAGGTCTTGGGCCTTGATATCGACAATCCGTTCAGCGGCGGCACCGTCAGGCGGGTAGTCGAGGGTGTGATCCTCTACCCATTGGAAGAATGAACCATCAAATGTATGGCGGGATCGATCTTGGCGGCACGAAAATCGAGGCATGTCTGTTCGATGCCAATCTTGTTCCGCTCAAGTCGCGCCGCATTGCAACACCTTCCACCTCTTATCCCGCTTTGGTCGATGCACTGGTCGCGCAGTACAATTGGCTGCGCACCCTGGCGGGCACTGATTTTGCGCATATCGGGGATCTGCCGTTTGGCATCGGTATTCCGGGCTTGATCGACCCCCACTCCGGTCTGTCAAGAACTGCGAACTTGCCAGCGAGCGGAATGCCGCTGCGCGCCGATCTGGAGCGGCGGATCGGATTTTCGATCCCGATTGAAAACGACTGCAAGTGTTTTGCGCTGTCGGAAGCCACAGGTGGCGCAGGTGCGGGCTTTGAGACTCTGTTTGGGCTGATCCTTGGAACGGGCTGTGGCGGTGGCATCTGCCATCAAGGCAGGTTGGTTGCCGGACACAACGGTCTTCCCGGAGAAGTCGGTCATATCGGTCTGCCAGCATATCGCAAGGCGCTGCGTGATGTGCCGGCGCTGCTGTGCGGCTGCGGCAGAACAGGATGCTTTGAAACCGTGGTTTCCGGACCCGGCATGCGGGCTTTGGCGCATCATTTAACGGGTGCCGACATATCAGCTGAACGCATCGTCGCGCTGGCATCCAGCGGCGATGATGCCATGCGCCGTGTTTACGATACCTGGCTCAATGTTCTTTGTGAGTTGCTGGATGTGATTCAACTGACCATTGATCCCGATTGCATCGTATTAGGCGGAGGATTGTCGCGGATTAGCGGTGTAGCTGGGGATCTAAGCCACCGCTTCGCATTGCGCCGGCTTGAAGGGGCAGAAGGGCCAACCATTTTGGCTGCAAAATTTGGCGACAGCAGCGGCGTCCGCGGTGCAGCCATGCTGGCTGCCATGAACTGGAATGATGCCAACCTACGGATCGCTAAGGGCTGATTTGAAGCAAGACCGGAAGCGCCAAATGGGTGTTCGGAAATCAAACGAAAAGGCGAATAACGTGTTAACATCTCGGCAAAAGTCCCCAGAAGGTTGTATCTTGACGCCATCCGGTTGGGTCAAAGGGCATGTCGTCTGGGAGGAAAACCGGATTGTCGCAGTCACGGGAACGGCAATTCCAATGTCAGGCACGCCTGATGGCCCCTATATCCTGCCCGGATGGATTGATTTGCATGTGCACGGCGGTGACGGCGTCGACTACAGCGACGGCGAGGATGGCATCCGCCGTTTCCTGCGGTTTCACGCAGCGCGCGGCACCGTTGCCATCGCGCCAACCACCGGGACTGCACCCGTAGCCGTGCTCGAACAGGCATTGGCCGACATCGAGACTGTCAGGAGCCGCCCTCAGCCCAATGAGCCAACCGTTCTGGGTGCCCATCTGGAAGGGCCGTTCATAAATCCCGGCAAACTTGGCGCGCAGTCCAACGCAACGCTTGCCGGGGATGTAAAGCTGGCACTGCGATGGGCTGATATCTGCCCCATCGTCATCGCCACAGTTGCCCCCGAAATACCCGGTGGCAGCGAGGTCGTTGAGGCGTTGACCGCGCGCGGTTGCCGGGTTCAGATTGGCCACAGCCTTGCCTCTGCCGAGGAAACTGCAGCGGGATTTTGCCGTGGACTTGCGGGCTTCACGCATCTTTTCAATGGCATGTCTGGCCTTGATCACCGTCAACCAGGTGTTGCAACCTATGCCTTGGCTGCGGGGCGCTACGCCGAACTGATTTGCGATTTGATCCATGTGCATCCTGCGATGATACGCGCCGCTGCCCGGGCGATCCCGCGACTTTATGCCATAAGCGATGCCACGGCGCTGGCCGGTTGCCCGGATGGTGAGCACGGTGTCGGTACGGATGGCCATGTGATCAAAACGGGAAACAAGATCATGCTTGCTAACGGAAAGTCGCTGGCAGGCAGTGCCATCACCATGCGTGACGGATTTCGCAATCTTGTCACGCTGGGTTTCTCGATAGCTGAGGCATCTGAAATGTGCTCGACCCGGCAAGCTGAATATCTCAACCGCCACGATCTTGGCCGGATCGCACCGGGGGCGCTGGCAAGCTTTGTGGTTTTGACCCCTCAGCTTGACTTGCACGCGGTCTGGGTGGAGGGAAGGCAAATAACTGGAAATACCACGCCCAGCGGATCACAGATGCCCTGATAGCCTTGGAGTGAGGCCAGCTTAGCACGCTCCCCAATGGCCTTTGCGCCATTCAGTTCCAAGTTTATGACTGTCTGCCGCTTCATAACTTCGGACCGCGAAGGATGGTTTACATCCCTGTCGCGGCGGCGGGTATCGCGCCATCGCTGATGTTCCCAGCGCGGTGAGGCGCGGGGACCTAGTCCAGATCACGGGTCCGTCAGCCCAGATGATGGGTCTGCGGGATGCCATAAACCGGCGTCGGGATGCCTTGCATCCTTGCTTTTAACTGCAGGGACAAAAACTGGGAATAGTGGCGCGACTGGTGCAGGTTGCCGCCGTGGAACCACAGGCCGTTTTGGTGGGTTGGCTTCCACATATTGCGTTGTTCGCCCACCCAAGGGCCGGGATCCTTGGTGGTGGCAGACCCGATCCCCCAGCATTTGCCCACCTTGTCGGCTACATCCTGCCCGATCAGGTCTGCCGCCCAGCCGTTCATCGAGCCAAAGCCCGTGGCGTAGACGATCACATCGGCGGGCAGCACCGTGCCATCCTCCAGTACCACGGCGTCTTCCGTGATCTCTTTCACATTGCCATGCGCCAGCTTGATCTTGCCGTCGATGATCAACTGACTTGCCCCTACGTCGATGTAATACCCCGACCCGCGCCGCAGGTATTTCATCGACAGGCCGGAATCGTCGTCACCATAATCCGGCCAGAACCCGGCCTTCTTCAGCGCCGCGTAAAAGGGGGCATCGCGCTCGCGCATCTTTCGGGTCAGTTCGGTCTGGCCCTTGTGCATGATGCGGTAGGGCATGCTGGCAGAGATCATGTCGGCCTTGTCGGTGGTGATACCGGCCCGAAGGGCGCGTTCTGAGTAAAGATCGCCCATCCCGATGTCCATCAGCGTGTTAGACTTCACAATCATCGTGGAGGACCGCTGCACCATGGTCACATCGACATCATTCTCCCAAAGGGCGGCACTGATGTCATGGGCCGAATTGTTCGATCCGATCACAACGACCCGCTTGCCCTTGTAAGCATCGGGTCCGGGGTGTCTGGACGAATGGTGCTGTTCGCCCTTGAACCGCGCCATGCCCTCAAATTTTGGCATATTGGCCTTGGCCGACATGCCGGTGGCCAACACCAGTTGCTTGGGCTTGAGCGTGACTTCGCTGCCGTCGCGGTCAACCACCACCGTCCATTCTCACGCTGTCTCATCGTAAGAGGCATGTTTGCAGGTGGTCTTGGTCCAGTAATTCAGCTCCATGACTTTGGTATACATTTCCAGCCAATCGCCGATCTTGTCCTTGGGTGCGAAAATCGGCCAATTCGGCGGGAAGGGCAGATAGGGCAGATGGTCATACCAGACCGGGTCATGCAGACACAGGGATTTGTAACGGTTGCGCCAGCTGTCTCCAGGTCGGGCGTTCTTCTCGACGATAATGGTCGGCACCCCCAGTTGCCGCAGCCGCGCGCCCAAGGCGATACCGCCCTGCCCACACGCCGATTATCAGCACTTCGGGCTGTTGCAGGGTGCCCAGGTCGCGCGCCTCGGCGTCACGCTCTTCGGCCCAGGTCGGTCGATGCTTGTCCGAACCGTGCTTTGCGCCAAGAGGTCGATCGCTCCCCAAGGGTTCCTCGTGGCCCTTTAGCGCCACCATCGAGGTGAGAAGCGTCCAGATCTTGCCGCCCTTCAGCCGGATCAGGCCATAGCCCCGCGCCACCCCTGTCTCGAAGGTGATCCAGGCGGTCACAACACCGGCCTCCTCGGTCACCGCCTCGCCGTTTGCGATCTGCCAATTCGATGGTTTGGTCGCCGCCAGTTGATGGCGCAGCATATCGGCCACCTCGTCGCGGCCTTCGACGGTCTTTATGTTCCAAGTGAAAGTGACAAGGTCACGCCAATAACAGTCTTCTTGAAACATCGCCACGGTGCCATCAACGTCACCAGCCGCGAGTGCCGCGCCAAACTCTGTCAGGATCGCCGAGACCTGATCGTTCATCGTCGTATCTAGCATGGGTGTCCTCCCTCAAGTTCTCTCTGAGTAAGACTGGCGCATTTTAGCAGAAATGAACAAAGAAATTACGACGGCATGGATACGGTTGATGAGAAGACGCTTGCCCTTGACCGACCCCGCGGGTTCATCGAAATCAGTGCTGACCTGTCAAAACGTCCTGCGTGGCACCGCATGGGCCACCCTCCATGTTTACCGCAATCTCATGCTTGGCCCCATCAAAACTCAACGCCTCATAATAGTGGCTCATCTCGACCGTGCTTTTTGGGACGTAGTGGAAGATGAGCGAGCGGCGGAATCGGTCGGCGCTGGTATTTGGCGTTGAACCATGGATGACGCTGCCGTTGAAAAACAGCACGTCACCCGCCTTAAGCCGCATCATCTGCGGTTGAAGTCCCGGCGGCGGTTCCACATGCTCGGTGGTGAAAGAAAGAGAGGGGTCGGCCATCTCGGGACAGGCAATGTCCAGCCCCGCCGTTTGTGGAACAAACATCATGCCGCCATTGTCTTCGTCGGCATCGTCGACCGCCACCCATGCTGCCATGCAGGTCCCCGGTTTGACGCGCAGATAGAAATTATCCTGATGCAGGTCCTGCCCGCGTGCCCCGGGTGGCTTGAAGTAGAACATGGAACTGCAGGCGAACGGCTCTTCTGCGAAGAGTTCGGCCAGAATCGGCCGCAACCTAGCATCGTGCATGTATCGCATCGCAAGTGGCCCGACCGGTTTGTCCGCATGTTTATGCGGGCTCAACATTCGAGGATAAAAGGAGAGCGGGTCGCTTGATACCGCAGGCGCCCCCTCACGTGCCTTTGGCACGTCGGAGAGACCGGGCACCGGCCCATCCTTGGCTGCCGCCATGAATGTCGATCGGATGTCGTGGATCTCATCGGCACTGAAAAGACCGCGCATGGTAAGAAAACCGTCACGGTTAAACTGGGCGCGTTGCGAGTTTGATAGCATAATTCTATTCAAAGCCGGCCTCCTTGCATTTTAAAAGAACAATAGCGATGCAAAGCGTCTTGCCAATGGTGCATCATGCAGAAAGCACATAATATCAATTCGCAACAAAGTTCACGATCAGCGTATACGACCTGCGATGAACTACATCGAGCGTAACCTCGCCCGGAAAGTGACGCTCGCTGATGTCGCCACCGCTGTCGGCCTCTCCACATCGCGCCTAGCACACCTCTTTCGAAAGCAATCCGGTCAAACGCCGTAGCAGCATCTCGAGGGCCTGCGCATGCAGCGTGCCACAGAACTGCTCAAGCGGACTGGCTTGAGTATCAAGCTGATCGCGGATTCGGTTGGTTTCGACAGCCAGTTCTATTTCTTGCAACGTTTCAAGGCTCGGACTGGCTAGAGTCCGAGAGACTTTCGCTCCAGTGCCAAAAGCAGAACGGATGATGGGTCACCGTGATAGTGCAGCCCTCAGCCTTGGCTGTGGGTCATGGGGCGGTGCTCCCCTAACGGCATTTGTGCCCGGATAGGGCAATCGCCCAGGCTGCTTTTAGATTGCAAGCAAACAATTGTCGGTCAAGCAGCAGGGCAGTCTTCAGCTTTCACCGAAGCTATGGCCCCGCACGTCTGACGCGCGACGCACTGCTTCGATCAGGCTGCGGGTGTAGGGATGCTCGGGGGTCGAACAGACCGTCCGCGCGGGGCCTTCCTCGACGATCCGGCCCCGATGCAGCACCGCCACCCGGTCGCAAAGGGCTGCCACCACCGCAAGGTCGTGGGCGACGAACAGGCAGGATGTGCCGCGGGCATGACAAAGGTCATGGATCAGGGCAAGGACACTCGCCTGCACGGAGACGTCCAGCGCAGAGGTCACCTCGTCGCACAGGATCACGTCCGGCTCGGCTGCAAAGGCACGTGCCAGCGCGACCCTCTGGCGTTCGCCGCCTGACAGTTGGGCTGGACGGCGACCCAGATGGGCGGGGTCCAGCCTGACATCAGCAATCAGGCGGCGCGCACGGGCCTCAACCTCGGTCGGGCTGGCGTTGAAGTAAAGACGCAAGGGCTGTGCAAGGATCTCGCGCACAGTATGGCGGGGGTTGAGCGAGGCGTCGGGGTTCTGGAACACTACTTGTACCCTCCGCAAAGCGGTCCTATCGCGCTCGGTGACACGGGCGGGCAGGTTTGCACCGTCCAGTGTGATGCTGCCGGCGCTGGGGGGCCAGAGGCCAGCAATGGCGCGCAGGATTGTAGATTTACCACTGCCAGATTCGCCGACCAGCCCCAGAATCTCGCCCTTGGCCAAGGTCAGCGAGATACCGGCCAAGACAGGGTCTGGCAGGCTGCGCCGCGTAAGCCGGGAAAGAAGTGATGCTCGCCGATATTGCACGACAAGACCGCGCACGGCGATGATTGGGGCTCCGGCTTCTTGCGCAACCACGGGGTCGGGCATCTCGGTCGGGGCAAGCGGCCCATGATCCGGCGCGTGGCAGGCGATGCGGCCACCCTCCGTCAGGGGCGACAGTGCGGGCTCCTCTTCGCAGGCAGCATGGGCGCGGCTACAACGGGGGGCGAAGGCGCAGCCTCGACCTGTCTCTCCTGGTGGCGGTGGGCTGCCGTGGATCGATGGTGGCAGTCCGGGGCTTTCGATCCGCGGTACCGAGGCCATAAGCGCCCGGGCATAAGGATGGGCTGGCCGCGTCAACAGGTTGGCTGTAGGTCGATCTTCAACGATGCGGCCAGCATACATGACCGCCACCTGGGCGGTCAGCCGTGCCAGAACGCCAATATCATGGCTGACGCAGACCATCGCCATCCCGGTCTCGCGTCGCAGTTCGTCCAATAAGTCCAGAATTCCAGCCTGAGTGGTGACATCGAGGCCCGTCGTGGGTTCGTCGAGCAGCAAGAGTTTCGGCCCGCACGCGAGCGCCATCGCAATCGCCGCCCGTTGCATTTGCCCACCTGACAATTCGTGCGGATAACGTGCGCCAATCTGGTCGGGCTCTGGCAGACGTACCCGCGCGAAAAGTGTGGTCGTGCGGGCTGCGATAGTATCGGGCGGTATGGCGTCATGCACCGCCATCGCCTCGGCCAGTTGGGCCCCAACTCGCATGGTGGGCGTTAAGGCCATTGCAGCACTTTGCGGCACCATTGCAACCGACTGCCCACGCAAGCGCCGCATGGCTTCGGGAGCGATCAGTCGAAGATCTTGACCCATTACGTGGACCAGTCCGCCAGTCACTGCCAGCCCCGGCTTGACCACACCCATCAGCGCGAGCAGAAGCGTGCTCTTGCCGCAGCCGGATTCGCCTGCGATGCCAAGGGTTTGCCCCGAATCAAGGGCAAAGTTGGCTGAGCGGACGATGTGCGCGCCGCTTCCGGTACGGGAAATCGTCAGGTCCTGAACCCTGAGAAGTGTCATGCGGCCACTGTCCGCAATTGCTGATCCACACCCAGCGCCTTAGCAAATGCATCTGCAGCAAGGTTCACGCCGACGATTAGGGTAGACAGCATCGCCATCGGCCAGAGTACTGCCCAAGGTGCAGTCGGCATCACGCCGCGCGCATCCGCAATCATCAGACCCCAGTCGGGCGTTGGGGGTGCGACGCCCAGACCCAGAAATGACAGCGACGTGATGCCCAGCATCAACCATGACCATTGCATGGCACCCTGCACGGCTAGGGTGTCGCGCACATTCGGCAGGATTTCGCGGATCAGGATCGTTGAGCGAGCCTCGCCGCGGGCTTGAGCTGCCAGAACGAAATCGCGGGCAACGAAATCAAGCGCTGCAGCCCGCGCGATGTAAACCACGGAAAGGCCATAGGAATAGCCAAGGATTGGGATGAGCGCCGCTGCCCCGACACCCAAAGCGGCGACAAAGATCATCACGATCAGAATTCCTGGGATAGAGCTGAGCGCATCGACAATGCGCATCATGTGGGTATCGATCCGCCCGCCGATCAAGGCCAGCAACAGCCCTACCACCGTGCCCCAGACCATGGCGACAAGTGTGGCCAGTGTGGCGATCAGCATCGCCGAGCGCCCGCCAAGCATGACCCGCGACAGAATGTCCCTCCCCAGTCTGTCGGTACCGAACGGATACGACAGGCTGGGCATCTGCAGAATCAGGTCCGCACTTTGTGCAATCGGATCGTGTGGTAGAACAAGCGGCGACAGCACAGCCAGCATCACATGGCCCACAACCAGCGTGACGCCAATTGCACCAGATGGCTTCGACAAGACTACGCGGAGAATGGGCGCTCCGATCATAGCCGTCTGGTCCGCAGCCGGGGGTTCAGCGCCATTGCGATTAGATCAGCGATCAATGTCATGCTCACATAGATCAGACCGAAGATAAGCGCGGTGGCCTGCACCAGTGGCAGATCGCGGTCCGCCACTGCATTGACGGCCAGCCGCCCGAGGCCGGGATAGTTGAACGCGCTTTCGACGATCACCACCCCCGACAAGAGCCAGGCGAGTGTCAGGCCGATCACCGGGATCGTCGGCAGGATCGCGTTGGGCAACAGATGCCGCAGCACGATTTGCCGTTCGGGCACACCTTTCATTCGAGCCATCAGGATGTAATCCGCACCCGCAGTATCAATCACCGACGAGCGGACCATGCGCAGAATATGCGCCATATAGACAAGCGCCAGCGTGACAGCAGGCAAGGGCGTGGCGAACAAGAGAGCCAGTGCCGGTGCATCATAGGCCGCGGTCACCACGCCGGCACTCCAGCCAAGCCAGATGGCAAAGATCAGGATCAAAAGGGCCGCCGCCACGAATTCCGGCATCGTCATCGCCACAAGGGCGGTGGTCGAGACGATGATGTCAAACGGCCGCTCACGGCGCAGCGCGACCATCACGCCCAGACCAATGGCCAGTGGCACACCGGCCAGGGCTGCAGCAGCAGCAAGGATCAACGTGTTTCTTAGGCGGGGCCCGACGATGTCCGCGATCGGACGCTCTCGCTTCATCGACACACCCAGATCGAACTGCGCAAGATCGCCCGCCCAAGCCACAAACCGTTCGACCGGAGGGCGGTTCAAGCCCATCCGGTCGCGGCAGTTTTCCAGCACGTCACCCCGTGCGGCATCGCGGCCAAGCATCGCGGTGCAGGCATCCCCGGGCATCACTTCGACGCCAATAAACACCACCACCGCCACGATAACCACGGTGATCCAGCCCGTAGCCATCCTGCGCAGGATCAGACCCAGCATCAGATCACTCGGTTAGGTCGACCAGATGCCAGCGGATGAACTCCTCGGGCTTCGGCAGGATCCCGGTAACCTTGCCATTCAGCACGCGGCGACTGTTCTTCAGGAAGGGGATCGACGTGCCCCCATCGTCAAACTGCATTTGCTGGGCCTGAACATAAAGCGCACGCGCAGCCTCCACATCGACCGTCGAGCGCGCCTTATCCAGCAGCGCATCAAAGGCGGGGTCACTATAGAAGCTTTCATTGTTGCCTGCGCCGGTGCGGAAGATTTCGTTCAGGAACTGGTCTGCAGGCCGACCATCCCAAGCGGTGACGAAGGCAGGCTCCTTCAACCAGACATCATCCCAATAGCCGTCCGAGGGAGCAAGGTTGACCTTGACGCGAATGCCCGCAGGGGCAACCTGAGCCTGATAGACTTCGGCAAAGCGTACCATGCCGGGCGAGACGTCCGATGTGAACAACTCAATGTCGATCCCATCAGGATAACCGGCCTCGGCCAAAAGGGCCTTGGCACCCTCGATGTCTTGCGGACACTCAAGGTTGGCGCGGTAGGGATCGCTGACCTTGACGGGCGTGTCGCAGCCCACGGCACCGCCGTCGGTGCCTTCCAGCAAGGTCAGCATGGCATTGCGGTCAACCGCGATGCGCAGCGCACGACGCACGCGCGGGTCGGTGAACGGTTCAGCGTTGGTCCGAAAGACCGCGCCAACCCACTGACCGCCCGGGAAGGACTGGACCTGAAAGGCCGGGTTGTTAGCATACAGCGGGGCTTGTTCCGCGGTCAAAAGGTTGTAATCAAGCTGACCGGCCAGCATGGCCTGATTGCGCGCCTCGGCATCGGGGATCGCGGTGAACTGGATCTTGTCCAGTTTTGGGCGACCTTCCCAATAGCCATCATTGGCCACAAGGGTCGTCGTGCCTTCGGCATCAACCTTCTCGACACGGAACGGTCCGGTGCCCACAGGGTTTTCATTGATCGTGGGGCCAGATCCATCAGGGATCATCCGCACGCGGTAGTCCAGCAAAAGCAGCGGCAGCCCGGCATGCGGCGCTTCGAGGATGATCTTGACAGTCAGGGGATCCACGACCTCGACCCGGTCGATGATGCCCAAAACTGATGCGACTGGGGATTCGAGCGCAGGGTCCTCTATCCGGCTGAGTGAATAGGCGACGTCAGCGGCATCAAAGTCCGATCCGTCGTGAAACTTGACACCGGGTTGAAGGGTCAGGGTCCATTCCGTTGCCTCGGCATTGGCGGTCCAGCTGGTCGCAAGTTCCGGCGAGGCTTCGCCGCTCTCACCTTCGCGCATGAGGCGGGAATAGATCAGAGCGACGACCTCGATGAACCGGTTGGACGACAGCGGGTCCAGGCTTTCGGCACCACCAAAACTCAGGTCATTGGCCTGGCGGAACACCTTCTCGGCCGAGGCCGGAGTTACGAGGCCCACCGCAAGCGCTGCGGCTAGGCAAAGAACGTGACGTGACATCCCCATGAGAAGTGCCCTTTCCTGTTAAATTGAATTTTCCATTTTTACCTTGAATGTAACATTTGTTGCATGCTAATCGGCAACAATCAACTTTTTTATGGTTGGACGCATTCGGACGCGCCCGCTCATCGCCATCAATAAGGGCAGATGGGTGGGCACCTACTTGGAGTGGCACGCTCCTCCGGCTTGTCCCCTAAAGAAGCGGAGGGTTTGGGCCACCCTGAGATGGCCTTACGAAATGCGATGTTCTGCATGCAGACGAGGGATCAACCCTGAGACCGAATCCCTGATTGGTTACCAAGAAAACTGGAAGAATCACGATGACGCCAGCCCCACAACCCCGCAAGAACATCCTGATGATCATTCCCGATCAGTGGCGCTATGATCAACTGGGCATGGACCCGGCCTTGACCCCGAACTTCCACGCGCTGATGCGTGATGGTGTCGCGTTTGAAAATCACTACGGCCAGATGGTCCCCTGCGCGCCGTCGCGCGCCAGCATGTACACTGGGCTTTACGGCATGACCCACCGCGTTGTCGTCAACCGATCGCCATTGGCAGAACACCACAGAACCTTTGCCCAGCATCTGCGCACAGTTGGCTATGCCCCCACAGTTTTCGGCTATTCCGACACCGCCGCCGATCCGACCCATCGGCACCCCAACGATCCGGCGCTGCTGGACAGCGACGGGTTTGGGCTGCTTCAGGGGCTGGATGTCGGCTGCATGATGGTGGGCCGCCACTGGGCTTGGCTGGGCGAGTTGCGGCGGCGGGGCTATGTGTTTGACCATAACGACGATCTCTTTGCCGCCGATTATACCAAGCCTAGCCCGAATGGCGGCATCGCCGGCCACCCCGCCCGCTATAAGGCCGAAGACAGCGACACCGCCTTCTTGACCGACCAGACGATTGCTTGGCTTGGGGCGCAGGACCAAGGTTGGTGTGCGATGCTGTGCTATCTGCGCCCTCACCCGCCCTTCATTGCGCCCGAACCCTATAATGGGTTAGTCGATCCGGCCACGCTTGCACCGATGAACCGGCTGCCCGAACGACTGGATGAAGTGAACCACCCCTTCATGGCGTTTCAACTTGAGGTTGGCCGCGCCAACGAGGTGCATCCCGATCTCAAGGGGCGCGCCCGCGACGTGTCCGACACCGACTGGCAATCAGTCCGGGCCGCCTATTGCGGGCTGATGGCCGAAGTTGACCATAATATCGGACGGCTGATCGACTGGCTTAAGGCGAGCGGGCAGTATGACAACACGCTGATCATCTTTACCTCAGACCATGGCGACCCGATCGGGGATCACTGGCTGGCCAATCAGGCCTCGTGGCACGACTATCAGGCGCATCTGCCACTGGTGATCCGCGATCCGGCGCCTGAGGCGCGGGCCTATGACGGCATGAAGGTCAGCGCTTTTACCGAAGGCGTCGATCTTTTGCCGACCTTGCTCGATTATGTCGGGATTGAGTTACCCACCGAACTCGACGGCCAATCTGTCATGCCCTTTGTCCGTGGTGAGACCCCGGAAAGATGGCGTGACTTCGTGCATTGGGAATACCACTTCAAAAGCCCGCCGGAAAACCCCTTCTCAGGCCCCATGGGCATTTCCGAAGATGAATGCATGCTCAGCGTGATCCGGGATCGGCGCTACAAGCATGTTTTCTTTCCCAGTCTGCCGTCCCTGCTTTTCGATATGGTCAACGACCCGGGCGAGCGCACGAACCTTGCCACCGATCCGGCCTTTGCCGCCGTCGAACGGGAGTATCTGGCCAAACAACTGACCCTGCGCATCCTGCACGCCGACCGTCGCACCAGCACGACCGTTCTGGGCCGCGATGGCATGGTGCGCTATCAAAACTACCGGAGGAGTTAAGGCCTGCCGACAGACCGGGCCATCAAGCCGGAAAGGCCGGGGCCGTCAGGTCTGGAAGGCGGGGCCGGCCAGGTTCGACCCCGCGGTGCGGATAGGTCAGCCGTGGCCAGTCATCGGGCGGCTGGCCGAAATCTGGTACCTCCAGCAATGCACCGCCCTGCAAAGCGGACTGATGCGCCACAAGCCCAGGCGCGCACCAAGCGGCCGAGGCCCAAATATGGGTGGGCGGCAGGGCATCCTCGACGCAGGCGCGAATGAAGTCATCGATCAGATATTGGTGCGACCCGGAATGGCCATTGGCAAGGCCGTGGTATTCCCTCGGCAGGCGGGCGGGATGATGTGCAGGGGCCAGTCCAATATGGCGGTCCTGTGCCGACCCGTGTTCGAAATAGGGGCCGTCGACCCAAGGGCCCAGATCGACCGTCACGCCGGGATGTTCATAGCTAAGCGATCCTTCCGCGCCCTGCCTGCCGGTCAGAAAAGTGGACGCCATGTTAGATTCCATGCAGGCGTCCGAGGCATAGAAGGTCGGCATCATCACTTCGCGCCCGTTGCGCAGGGGAAACCAGCCCAACCGCCGGAACTCGCCAATCCGCAGGGTGCCGCCATCGGATGTGCGGGCCAGCGCGACAGTGTTGGAAAACGGATTGTCCCACGGGTTCCGCCCCGCGCCGTAACCCGCGTCGGCCCCGCGATCGACAAAGCCATGTGCCGAAATATGCGTCACCCGCGCCCCGGTGATCGACAGTGGCATCGAAAAGCTGTGGGTCGGGTAGAACATTGGCGGGATTGCGGCGTATTTCTGCCAGTCATCGCCGAAGGTCAGGCGGAAATGCGGGCCCCAGGTTGCCCAGTCATGGACATATTGGGCATCGGCATGAATGAATTGGCCCCAGCGCCCGGTGGCAAACTCTTCACGCGCAAAGACGATCTCGGGATAGTAATAGCTCGTCTCACCCGTCATACAGACCCGACGATGCTTTGCGGCAGCGGCCGTCAGGGCGTGCAACTCGTCCAAGGCCACGGCGGCCGGTACGGCAATGTATACATGCGCGCCAGCCTGCATGGCCTGAAGCGCCAGCGCCGCGTGGGTATGGCGCGGCGTAAAGATCGCAACCGCATCAACCCCGATGGCGAGAAGTTCGTCCAGACTGCTCGCGGACCCAGCAAGGCCGAATTCTGCAACTAGAGTCTCTGCCCGCTCTGTCACCAGATCGGCAGCATACACGGCACAAACGCCGGGGTGGGCAGCAAACATTGCAGTAAAGTGAGGCAAAAACTCTCCCGCCCCAACTAACCCTATGCGAATTGTCATGGCTCTGATCGCTCCTATTGCTTTTTGTTAGACGCTATTGTGATTTAGACAGTTCTGACGAAAGCCAGCACCGAAAGCAACAACAGCGAAAGCGGCTGACGTGCGGACCCCATAGTTTGACTTTTAGTTCGCCTGGCAAGCGCCCGCCCAGTTAGCCCAGACCTTCGCTCCGCAATGGTGCCTGACGGGCTATGGCCGGCGGAAATGTTGAAGATGCTTTCAGATGTAGCGCCCCGCCGAATGCAAATTCTTTTCGTGCGGAAACTGCTTAGCCTGTGTTTGCAGCATTCGTGATCATTGTACCTTCACAATTTAGGCGCCGTTGCATCCTTTCAGATGACGCCGTTCGATGCGCGGTTGGTATCCTAAATGGAATACGTTTTAAGTATAAAATGTATTTAAATGTTTAATAACAGTTATATAAATGAATTATTCTGGGGGTTTCACACCCCCTGCACCCCCGTGGGATATTTGGGCAAATATGAAAGGGGTTAGAAGGCGGTTTTGTCGGCCCCTTTCAGGCCCAAAATCTCGCGGGCTTCCTCAGGCGAGGCGATCTCGCAGCCCAGATCTTCGACGATGCGGCGGATTTTGGCGACTTGTTGCGCGTTTGAGGCCGCAAGCTGGCCGCGTGCGATCTGCAAACTGTCTTCCAGCCCCACCCGCACATGTCCGCCCATCTGGCTGGCAGTGGTGGCCAACCCCATCTGCGCCCCCCCTGCCCCCAGAACCGACCAGCGGTAATCTTCACCAAACAGCCGGTCCGCCGTGCGCTTCATGAAGACCAGATTGTCAACCTCTGGCCCGATTCCGCCCAGAATGCCGAAGATGAATTGCAAAAAGATCGGCGCTTTGAACAGCCCGATATCCATGCAAAAGCGCAGGTTATACAGATGACCCACATCATAGCATTCATGTTCGAACTTAATGTCATGCGGGGCCAAAGTCTTGGCAACATTGGCGATATCGGCAAAAGTGTTGCGGAAGATATAGGTGTCAGAGTTTTCGACATATTCTTTCTCCCAATCAAACTTCCACGTGTCATAACGCTTGGCCAGCGGGTGAAAGGAAAAGTTCATCGAGCCCATGTTGAGCGAGCACATTTCCGGCGAAAAGGTCAAAGCTGGGGCGATGCGCTCTTCAATGGTGTTTTTCAGCGATCCGCCGGTCGAGATGTTCACCACAGCGCCGGTGGCTTGTTTGACCTGTGGCAGGAAGGCGGCAAAGTCTTGCGGGTTGATCGACACGCCGCCGTCGGCGGGTCTGCGGGCGTGCAGGTGCAAGATGGCGGCCCCCGCCTCGGCGGCGGCAACCGCTTGGGCGGCGATATCTTCGGGGCGATAGGGCAGCGCGTCTGACATGGTGGGGGTGTGGATCGCCCCCGTGATGGCGCAGGTGATGATGGTTTTTGGGCGCTTGGCCATGGGTTAATCCTTAAACGTGATGCGGTAGCCGACCGGAAACAGCGACCAGCCAAACCGCTCAGCGGCATAGCCCCACAGGCCCTTGGGGGCGGCCAGCATGACCACAATCGCCAATGTGCCCAAGAACAGCAGGTACAGCGTGCCAAAATCAGCCAGGAATTCGCGCAGCAGGAAATACACGATCGTGCCGAGGATCGGCCCTTCGATCGTGCCGATTCCGCCGATGACGACGATGAAGATCACAAAAGCCGTCCAGTCATTCACGCTGAACGCCGCATCCGGCGAGACGCGCAGTTTTTGCAAGCTGATCAGCGCGCCGATCATCGCTGTCAGCGCGGCCACCAGAATATACAGCGCATGTTTCACCCGCCCGATGCGGATGCCCAAGGAGGTCGAGGCGACCTCGCTATCGCGGATGGCCGTTAGCGCCAACCCGATGCGCGAGCGTAACAGCCCATATACCAGCGCCAGACAGCCCGCGCCAAGCGCCAAGGCCAACCAGAAGATCGACGCCTCGCGCAGCCATTTGCCCCCCAGCGCCTTGGTCACGCTGGCGGGCAGGCTGATGCCAGACCCCCCACCCAAAGCCGTGGCTTGGGCGGCGATCAGGCGAAACACCTCGGCCATGACCCAAGAGCCTATGGCGAAATAGGCCCCGGCCAGACGAAAGACCAAAGCGGCCACCGGCACGGCGACCAAAGCAGCCACCAGCCCCGCCAAGGGAATAGCCAGCACAGGATGCACCCCCAAAAACAGCGCCAAACTAAAG
>JBAXLX010000026.1:0-18912 GCA_037134595.1 Pseudomonadota bacterium | reverse complement strand
CCAATGATGCGACCAGAGGCAAGCTCGATGCAGGGACCAGAAAGTTCAAGCGGCTCGCCGTCGATGTCAAAATAGGCAGGAACCGTCCAGCTGCGCCCGCCATCGGTGGAACGACTGACCTTGTTGCGCAGCCTGAGAAGTTTGAAGGTTGTAGGGTCTACCACGGGGGCAAAGGGGGTGGGCCGCACGAAGACATAGCCGGTTGCGATCAGCGTCCCGTCGCGCAGCAAAAGCGGCTTGAAGCTTTCGGATTCCTCTGGCTTGGGTTCATGCACGTTCAGGCGAACCGGTGGCGACCAAGTGCTGCCGTTGTCGGTGCTGCGGCTGACATGCGCGCGGTTGTCGGCGGCATCGAAGGCTTGGCCGATGCTAAAGATCGCCACCAAGTCGCCATCGGCCACCTGCACGATGCCCGGAAAGGTCGCCTGCCGGCTAACCAGCAGCGGATCGGGATTTTGGTAGAGGGTGAAGTCTTCAAGACGCTGCATGCGAGGGACCCTTTATGTGAATGGATTGGACCAGTGACGGAACTGGCCCGGTGTCTTGCCCCGGCGCGTTCGGAAAGCAGCGCTGAGCGTGGCGGCATGCCCATAGCCAACGGCGGCTGCGATCTGCGCCACCGACTTGTCGGTGCCCGCCAGAAGTTCCTCGGCGTGGCTCAGCCGAAGCTCGCGCAGATGCTCGCCCGCGGATGTTTTCCAAGCGGCGCGATGCAACGCGCGAAACGTGCTTTCGCTCAGGCCCAGCAGTGCGGCGACATCGGCGAGGGTGCGCATGCGATGCAGGTTCTCTGTGGCCTGCCACCAAGCTTCGGCAAGGCGTCCACCATCCCGATTGGGTGGGGCTGCGGCGCGCGCCGCAAAACCGTCGAGCAGCGTCAGCAACAGGCGCTTGCGCCTTGGAATGTCCTCGTCCCGGCCTTCCCTTGCCAGGTGCAGCGACAATTTCAGCAGGCTTTGGATGTGCAACTCTTCGCCCACATTGGGAAGCAGAAAGCCGGGCTTGGGGATGGGTTGGGCAAGCGTAAAGTGGCAGATCGAGGCCGTCGCCAGCGTGCCGACGGTGGCACCCTGAAATAAAGTGTCGGGCAGGATGAGAACGCCTGACGGGGCGGTCAAGGCAAGGCGCACCGACAACTCGGGAAACTCGATAGAGGCGGATCCCTCGTGGATCCAAAAGAGGTCGTGGAATGGCCATTTTACCGGTCCGATCGGCATGCGGCGATTGATCCGCCCGAACCGATGGTCGCGCAGCTTGATCTCGGCACTGTCGATGTCACGCTGCATGCGAACCCGCCAGTGCTGACAGACGGCCCCAATCGGAATTCCTAATCTCCCACCGATTAAGGGGGGTGACAGGTGGCTCTGTATGCCGCCTCATGGACCAAGGCGGCCAAGACCGCGTAAGGGAGGTTCCAAGATGAGCGCTTCGATGGGCAAGCCCAGCCGGGCATCTGACCTGAAACGGGATTTTGACCGCGATGGTTTCATCGCGATCCGGCCGCTGTTCGATGCGGCGAAAATGGCCGAGATCAACCGCGAGATCAACCGCTATTTGCAAGATTGCGTGCCGCTGATGGCGCCAACCGATGTCTACTACGAAGACAAGTTGAACCGCGCGACCGTCAAGCAGATGATGTTTCTGGATCGCTACGATGCCTATTTCAGCGATTTGCTGAAGGGTAGCGCCATCCATGACTTGGCCGAGACGGCGCTGGGCGAGCGCGCCATTGCGCAGAACATGGAATATTTCAACAAGCCGCCGGGGATCGGCAAGCAAACGCCGCCGCATCAAGACGGCTATTATTTCAAGATCACGCCGCCACAGGCCGTGACGGGATGGCTCGCGCTTGAACCGGTCGACGCGGAAAATGGGTGCCTGCAATATGTTGCAGGGTCGCATCTGGGCGCGGGCTGGCGACCGCATGGCCGGTCGGAAATTCTTGGCTTCTCGCAGGGGATTACCGATTACGGCACCAAGGACGATGTCGGCAACACAGTCAGCATGCCGGGTGGGGCGGGGATGTTGTTGATGCATCACTGCAAGACGGTGCATTGGGCCAGCCACAACCGCTCTGCCACACGGTCGCGTCGGGCGCTGGGCTTTGTATTCTACGGCGCAAGCGCCAAGCCCGATAGCGAGGCCCTCGCAGCCTATAAGGCCAAGCTTGACGCCGATCTGAACGCGGCCAACAAGATCTAGCACCGCCGCAGGGCGGCCGTCACGGCCACGCAATGACTTTGTCCACAAGCTTGGCATAGGGCAAGCGGGTCAGGGTGCTTGTGCAAAGCCCCGCGCTGTCGACGTTGAAACTGGCGCGGGCAAAGGGCCCATAGGCATCGCGGTGCGACACGGCGGCCTTGACCACGACATAGGCGGCCTGCTCGGGGCGTATGCCTTGCGAATGCATCTGGCCCATATCCATCGGCGGCATCTTGCGGCTTGAGAGCAAGATCACCGCCTGCGCGTTCTCGACCACGGCGCAGGGGCCCATTTCAGCATGACTGCCCAGCATCGAGGCGAGGTGAGACGTTTTGTTCTCAAGCGCAAAGCGCCCGTCGGTGAGATTGCGCACCCGTCCTGTGAATGCCAGCGGTGCCCCGTGATGCGCATCAGTCTTGCCGCCGATGTTCAGTGTCACGCGCGCACCGAGGCCTGCGGCGACACACTGCGCCACCGCAGCAGGATCGGCAATGGCCGCGACAATACCGCACCGACCGGTGTACAGCAGCGGCCCCAACAGGTCCGTCGCATCGCCCGGCGTTCCGCCGCCGATATTGTCGGCAGGTTCGACCAACAGCACGGGCCCCGTTCCGGGGGGAAGGGCGTCGATCTTGGCCAGCACATCCCCCAGCGGCGCGTCGCGCGGATAGCCCTTGGCGATGTTGGCCGTAAGGGCCCCAAGCAAGTCTTCCAGATAGGCCTTGGCCCGCACTGGATCGCCGCGCGTGGCGGCGCTGAGACTAAATCCGCAGTCGGCGACATCGGCATAGGCATAGCCCGCCATGACGTTGATGTTTAGAATGTCAGGATCGCGGGCTTCGATGGCGCGTGCTGCCGCCAGCACCGCCTTCATCGGATCATCAGCGCTGCCCACACCGGTTGGTGGCAGCACATAGGGTGTGGGCAAATGGACCTGCGTCACGGCTGGATCGTCCATAAGGGCGTCCAGAAGGCGGGTGGCGCGGACGGCTGTCTCGCGGGCGTCGTTGTGGGGGTTCTCGCGGTAGGCGATGAGGGCGCTTGAATTGTCGATCATGGCTTGCGAGACATTGGCGTGCAAATCGATGACGGCCACGACCGGAATATCAACGTGGCGCTTCAGCAGCAGCCTGCGGATGTCACATAGCAAGTCGCCTTCGGGGTCGTCGCTGTCTTCGCTGACCATCGCGCCGTGCAGCACCAAAAAGATCCCGTCAAGGTCGTCAAGCCGCGCCTCTAAGGCCGGCAAGAAGGTCTGGCGAAACATTTCGAAAGCTTCAGCCTGCACCGTCCCGCCCGGCATGGCCGCCATCTGGATGGTTGGAAGGATCGTCCAGCCGAGGTCGATCGCGGTGCTAAGGAACCCGTCGGTTGGCGAGCCGTTGCCCAGATTGTTGTCAATCACCGCTTGGCCGATGTTCAGGGCCATAGCCTTGAAATCCGCGATGCGGGTGGGTTGAGTGAGAAAGGTATGGGTTTCGTGGAAAAGCCCGCCTAGAATTACACATCTGCCCAAGACTGCCCCCGACACTGATCTAATATATTAATATAATAACATGTTTTTTAGGTCAAGCTCTGTGGCCTGAAATGGCGGGGGCCACCCTGCAAACACACACGACCCAAAGCTCCTTGGCGATGACCGCCAAGGAAAAGGTTTGGCGCACTGCAGGCCAACAAGGCCGGGCCGCGGACTAAAGTGTACCCGCGGCCTTAAGCTCGCGCACAGCATCGGCCATGGCTTGCAACGTCTCTTGCACCACGCCCGCGTCATGCTCGCTGGATAGGAACCACGCGCCACGCTCTAGCGCGCGCACACCGCGCCGCAGAAGGGCCGTGGTCAGCGCAACATAGGCCGGTCGGTTCATCGCTGCGAGGTCGCGGTAATTGCGCGCCGGCGCGCTGAGCCCAAGGGCGATGTGGAAGACCTGCGGAAAGCCAACGACCTGCGCCGTGACGCCCGCTGAGGCAAAGATCTCGCGAAAACCATCGGCGAGAGCTGTGCCCGCATGGCCGATCTTGGCAAAGACCGCTGGGGTCAGGGATTTAAGCGTTGCAACCGTGGCCGCCATGGCGACCGGTTGGGCGTTGTAGGTGCCACCATGGACAACACCCCCCGTCACAAACATATCCATAAGATCCGCACGGCCCGCGATCGCTGCCACGGGAAAGCCGTTGGCGATGGCTTTGCCGAAGGTGGACAGGTCTGGCATCACGCCAAACACCTCTTGGGCACCGCCCGGTGCCAGCCGAAAGCCGGTGATGACTTCGTCAAAGATCAGGATCGTGCCAAATTTGGTGCAGGCGGCGCGCACGCCCTCAAGATAGCCCGCGCCGGGTTTGATGGAGCCTTGGTTGCACATCGCCGGTTCCATGATGACCGCCGCCACATCACCGGCGGCAAGATAGGCCTCAAGGATTTCAAGGTCGTTCCACGGAAGAACGGTCAAGGTATTGGCTGTGTCAGCAAGCTGCCCTTTGCTTCCGATGACAGGGGTCGGGGCGTTGGCCGGACCAGCCGATGCTACCGCAGGCGCGGCTGACCACAGGACGTTGTCAAACCAGCCATGATAGTGGCCCTCGAATTTGATGACCCTGCTGCGGCCCGTGGCGGCGCGGGCTAGGCGCAGGGCTGCCTGATCAACTTCGGACCCTGACGAGCCAAAACGCATGCGTTCGGCCGATGGCACCATGTCGCAGACCAGCCTTGCGGCCTCAGCCTCGACGGCGGATTGTCCGGCAAAGAGGATGCCTTTATCGATCTGGTCCTTGACAGCCTCGATCACCGCCTTTGGTTTGTGGCCCAGGATCATGGGTCCCATGCCAAGATAGTAGTCGATCAACCGGTTGCCATCGATGTCGTAAAGATAGGGCCCATCCCCGCGGTCGAACACCAGCGGCGTGGGCGAGATATTCAGGCGGAAATTGCTGTTGACCCCTCCGGCGATCCAAGCTGAGTTCTGGCGCATGGCTTCGGCCGATTTGTCGAAGGTCATTGACTGCGATGCTGCTGGGGCCGATTGGTCTGCTGAGGGTGTGTTGGTCAAAGCAAAGCTCCTTGCTAGGTTGACTACCAACATCCCCTGCAGCCTCGGTGCTGTATATGGCGACAGGTTTCGCGGGACGGAACAATAATCCGAGATTCGCTGCTTGGCTGCGGCTTGTCGCGCTTGGTGACAGGGATGCTATCTCGTGATATGAGTTATCTCTTATTAGCGCTCGGCACCTTCACCGAAGCGTCCGGAGAGAGCCCCTCGGCCTGCTCTTTCCAGATCGCTGTGTGCGTCGAGCGCACATTCACGCGGGGCGATGACGGCGTTCAAGTCATAGTGGGCGTGAAACCCTTTTTCTGATCTGGGACCAAAGAGTTTCTGATCTGGGACCAAAGAGGCGGTGCAACAGGGATGGACAAGCTCTCAGGGGACTACATAGTGCAGCCCGTGGTCAAGGCGCTGCAGGTTCTGGAATATGTTGCGCGCCAAGGGCACATGGTCAGCCTGACCGAAATCGCGCAGGCCCTTAACCTGCCCAAGACCACGGTCTTTCGATACTTGCAGACCTTATCGGCAACCAATTTCCTTGAGCATGACATCTACCGCGACCGCTACGGTGTGGGCTGCAAGTTTCGAGACCTCGCCAAAGTTGATCATGAATTTAAAGCCTTGCGGGAACTTGCCCAACCCGAGATGCGCCAGTTGATTGAGACCTTCAACGAGACGGTGAACCTTGCCGTGCTTGCCGATAGCCGGATCGTCTACATTGACATGCTCGATCCTCTTCGGCCCCTGCGCGCCACCGCGCGCGTCGGTCACCGGCATCCCGCACACTCAACCGCCCTTGGTAAGGCCATCATGGCGTATCTTCCCGAAGACCAAATCCAGCACCTGCGCGCAGAGCCGCTCGCAGAGATGACGATCAAGACAACAATTGATACCAGCACGTTGCGGTTGCAAATCGCGGACGTCCAGCGGCGTGGCTATGCGGTGGAAGTCGGCGAGAACGAGGATGGGCTGATGTGCATCGGCGTCCCGATCCTTAACGCTGCGGGTTATCCGGTGGCGGCCATGAGCCTGTCGTTACCGGAACGCCGCATGAGTCCCGACCTAATGATAGTCGCAGCCAATGCTTTGAAAGATGCTGCGGGACGTATTTCCCGTCAGCTCAGCCTAACGATCGATAAAGCCTGACCACGGTCCCCTCGCCCACCGCGCCAACACAGGGGATGATCCCCTAATGTTGGAAGCGGAGTAATTCGGTGCGCGCAACGTAGTGATTGATTTCGGATCTGAATTACGGGTTATGACGCGGAGGCATGATGCATGCGGCAGGCCGGCACATTTATCCCCTGCCTTCATCTTGCCTTACGGCCACGGGCCGTGCGGTCAGTGACGCCACAGTGTTAGAGGCCAAGTGCGGCCCCATCACGCTCGTTGCTGCAGATGGTCGTGCCAACACCGCACAGTCACGCAACACCGCCCTGTCAGCAATCGTTGCGCGCACCTGGAGCGCGCAAATCATTGCAACTGCGGCAAAGATGAACCGTGACAACGCTTACGAGGCTGCCCAATAATACACACGGCGCGAACTGCTGCACTTCCGCCGCTATGTCGAAGACTTGGAAAACGGTGCGCAAATGATTGCCGAATTGGATATGTTGGCAGGCCACGTGGGCCGCGCCTTCTCGCCGCGGATGAGCAAGGAATTGACACTGCAATCCGCCTTGGCAATGGAAGAGCGTGTGGATCGCCGTGGTCCTGGCAAGGCAAGCTGGAGTGCTCGCATGACGCGGGGCGACTGACGTTCTTCAGTTCGCGGCAGAGTAATCGCAATAATTGCGAAAGGGCGCGCGAGGTGCACAATTGTGCCCATTTCCGGCAACGACTTTCTTTAGCAGCGGTGCTGCTATGTCTGGGCGGTGTCCGAATCCGCTTGGCGCTCTTTGACATTGTAAACGAGGATGACGGGCTGGGCGTTTAGGCCCAGCCGTCGAGGCGTATGGCGCTTCCTGCATGCTTGGTCTGGCCCGTGACTTCCGCCCCGACGACGACCATCCCCGTCAAATGCCAGATGGCCGCCATCATGATCCCCGTATTGAAGGCAAACTCGTTGGCGCAAGATTGTGCGAAGAAGTCGCCCTCAAGGAACATGCAGGACCCTTTGCAGAGATGAACCACTGGACAGGCCATGCATTCGGGTCGGAAAGCGAAGTGCGTCGCGGTATCGAGGGCGATGGCGTCGAAATCGGTGACATGGCCGATTTTGTGCACCCCTTTTGCGCCAGTGTTCTGACAGGTCAGGACGTTTCCGCGCAGGTCGACGGCGATGGCGTCCGGGCTGTCCATGCCGCATTTCTGGCCAAGGGCCTCGATCGGCCGCCGGCGCTGGATGGAGGCATAGAATTCGTCGATGCGCTCGCCGAGGCCGAAGGCGTTGGGATCTTCGATCAAGGCCTCGAAGATCGAACGTGTGAGGCTGTTCAGCTCGGCAGGCTCGAAGCGTCCCGTCCCGATGGCGGTTGCCGCATCGTAGACATTCACCACGCCCTCAAGGCCCACGAAGATGTCCGGCCCGACCTTTTCGGCAAACCAGGCCTTGAGCGCACTCAGATCATGATGCTCGCGCGTCAGCACTGCGTTGAAGCCGGTCTTTTCCGGGCGCTCGGCCAGCAGCGCGTCAATCCAAACCCGCTTTTGCGGATCGTCGAAGGGATCGGGCCCCCGCAGATGCTGCCCGGGCCCGTCATGCGAGATCGTAATCGCGATGTCATGGGCTACGATAAAGTCGATCTTTTCGCGGGAGAGAAGCGAGCCGTTGGTCACGATGGAAAAGCGCGCAGCCGGGAAGCGCTCTGCCAGTGCGGGGATCAAGAGCTTGATCTTGGCCCAGTAGAGGAAGGGCTCGCCACCCCAAAGTTCTATTTTTTCCGGCGCATCGGCAATCCAGCCGTCAAGCTGGGTCAGGAAGTTCTCGACATCCGCCAGCTTTGAGACCGTGGCATCGGCGATTTGGAAGGCCTGACTGCAATAGGTGCAGGCGTAGTTACACGATAGGCCCAGCTGGATTTTGAGGACACGCGGTGCACGGGATTTACCAAGCGGCTTGTCTTTGGCCACGCGGGGCACGGGCGCGAAGATCCCCGGATCCATAGCCAAGGGTAGGCCCTCACAGTCTGAGGTGTGCGGGTTGTAACGGGCGTGATGGCGGCTGCCATCGCGCGCTTCGAGCGTCAGATCGAACCACATCAGTCAAAAAGCCTTTCTTCAATCGCCACGGGCAGGTTGATGCGGAAGTTCGCGACCACCTGCACATGCGGCGTGCTCCGCTCATAGGGGTGCTGGTTGTGGGGAATATGGGAGGGAAAGAAGACCGAGAGCCCGGGGCGCGGATTGACCGAGAACCCGTGGCGCGCCTCGTAAGGCAGCCGACCCTCGTCAAAGTAGCGCGAGGGATCCTCGATAACAAAGCGCCGGGTGCCTACAGAATTCACAGGCTGGCCTGCGCCGCCACCGGTCAGGAAGTGCACGCAGGTCAGATCTCCCTCGCGGCTGTCCTTGTGGGTGGAGATGAAGCCGCCAGGGGCGATCACTAAGGCGCGGTTTTCGCAAAGGTGGGGGTCGAGGTAACGTGCCCAAGGGCCAAGGACTGATCTTGCGCAGCCAAAGAGATGGGCTTTGAGGGTTTGGCCTACGTCGCTCTTGTCCAGAATGCCGCGCACACGGCGCTTGGCAGCACTTTCGATGGCGGTACTGTCGTGGCCTTGGGTGGCAGCGATGGCCTCGACAGCCAGCTGTCTGTTTACCGCCCAGTCCACCGGCGTCTCAAAAAAAGGTGACCCGCGTGGGCCAGAGGTCTACGCCTGTGCTGCGAACCTCCATCCTCAGCACCGGCAATTGCAGGTGCAGTTGTAATATCGTCGGTGCGCCGTGATCGTGACAGTCGCACCGCTGCCCCCGCCCGAGAGCGAGCCGACATAACAGTTCGAGGTACACGCCCCCCCGCCGCAGGTCTGGTTCAGGATAGCGCCCAGGCTCTGCCCTGAGGTCGAGGTCCCGTTGACGAGCGCGATTGTGCTGACGTCCCCCGTGCCGATCACAGGTTTGTTCGCGATGCGCGACCAATCCACAAAGCCCGTGTCATCGATCACGATGGTCGTTCCGACCTTATAGGCCATGGCTGCCTCCTTGCGCCTGATAGGCCAGGATCCGGGAAAGACCGGCCTTGAAGTGGGAATTGGGGAGATCAAGGGAACACAGGACCGGAATGCACATCCGCTCCTCGCCCTCAAAGTAGGTGCTGTCATGCGGCACGTGCCCCTCGAAGACGAGCATCGAGCCTGTGCGGGGTTCAACCGCATACCAGCCACCGATATAGGCCTCGGGGTTGTTGCACGGCCAAAGCCGCTTGCCGACATTGGCCGCGTCACCGATGCCCTAACCCTTGTCGGGCAGCCAGAGCATGAGGGGTCTACCCGTTTCGAGGCGGACCGGGCAGGATATCAAAGGATCGATCATGTCTTCGTATCGGGGGATCTGGTCGGATCTGTGACCCATGCATGGATCGACACTCCGGCGAAGGGCTCGGACCATCAGCCGGTCTTCGCCGAACTTTCGTTTCTATAGCTCAGGCAAACCCTCAACGCATCAATGGTGGCGTTATGTTTCCGACGGCAGCCAAAGTCGACCTTTCCAGCACAATAATGTCACAAGGCATCTATCTCCCCGTCAACAAAGCCAGAACCTTAGGCGGGGTCAAAGGCAGTCGTGACACAGGTTTTCCAATTGCATTGGCCACCGCACAGGCCACTGCAGCGCCCACGTTTAGAATTGGCACCTCGCCTGCGCCTTTTGTCCCTAACAGACCTGCGGAGGGTGCACCCTCGAAAAGATCAATGTCGACCGAGACGACATCTTCGGCCATGGGCAGAAGGTAGGTTTCAAATCCGCGCTGATCAAAGGACCCGTCCGGGTTGATAGTAATTTCTTCATGCAAAGCATATCCCAAGCCCTGCACGACCCCACCCTGCACCTGACTGCGGATGGCGCGCGGGTTCAAGGCGCGGCCCACATCCTGCACGACGCGGTAGGCAAGAATGGTCACATGGCCCGTAGCCGGATGGACCGTGAGATCGCATTCATGCACCACAAAAACAGGAATATCGATGGCATCGATGAAATGGCCTGCCGCGCAGCCGGGCAGCGCCGCAACCCCCGGCGCGGTAAACGCGCCGCTGCCAGAGATTGGGCCACTTACCATCTCGGCATGTTGGATCACCTTTTGGATCGATGTGCCAGACCCAGGGCTGCCCATGATTTCGACGCGCCCGCCGGTCAGAACCAGATACGCGGGCTCGGTTTGCAGCAACTCACTGGCAGCAGTCAGAAGCTTGGCGCGCACTTCGGCGCAGGCCGCGGCGCTGGCTGCGCCTATGGACACAGTCGTGCGCCCACCGCCCACGCCCATGTCACGGCCTGACGCATCGGTGTCAGCGGTTTTGACGATCACCGCTGAAGGATGGATCCCTAATTCCGCGGCCACAATCTGCGGAAGCGATTGCATCATCGTGCCGGATCCAATTTCGACCCCTGCCGTAACCAGCGTGGCACTGCCGTCGGCATTGAGATTAACCGTCGCGGTGGAGGGGCCGACAAAGACAAACCACGTCCCCACCGTGGTCGCACGCCCGAAAAGCACTCCGTCCGGAACCACAGGGACTGCTGCAGGCCGCAGTTCTAGCATACGGTCGAGCATCGGGCGTAAAACCTCGCCCTCAAACACCTGACCCGTGGCACCGATAGATCCGTCGCCGATGACGTTCAGGCGACGAAACGCCATCGGGTCCATGCCAATTGCAGCGCAGATCTCGTCGGTATGCCGTTCCAGCGCGAAGGTGTTATAGACGCCGTTGCAGGCGCGGAAAGCGCCATTTGGGGGCGTATTGGTGTAGACGGCGCGTGTGGTGAGCTTGACCGAGCCAAGCCGATAATTGCCCGTCAGGGTATGGGCGGTCATCGTGGTCAAGAACACCTGCTCGCCGCCATAGGCGCCGCAATCCATCAGCACCTCTGCGTCGCGTGCCACGATCTCGCCCGCCGATGTGACGGCCGAGCGGATGCGGATCTGCGCATTCTCGCGGCAGAGGCAAGTCATTTGCTCTTCCTCGCGCGAATTCACCAGCGACACCGTCCGGCCCGATTTGCGGGCGAGAATTGCGGCAAAGGGTTCTAGGGTTCAATCAAATTTCAGGCGAAAACCACCGCCCACAGCGGGGACCGTGACCCGGACCATCGAGGGGGCGATGCCCAGCACCTTTGCCGTCACTGCCCTCACAGTCCATGGCGCTTGGGTGGAAGTCTGGATGTGATAGCGGCCATCCTCGAAGGCGGCGACCACGGCGCGCGGCTCGAAAGCGACGTGACTTTGGCGGCCGACCTCGTAGGTGCCTTCCACCACAACGACATCGGAGCGTCCGAAAGCGGCGTTGGTATCGCCACGCTGCACGCGTGCCTCCCAAGCGATGTTGCCACCGCGTGTTGCCCCCTCTTTGAGCACTTCGTAAGTGGCCCAGTCGGGGTGAATAAGCCTTGCGCCCTGCGTCAAAGCCTCGGCCATAGTGAGCACGGGCGGCAGGGGCGCAGTTTCGAGGATAACCTCGCGCGCTGCGGCTTGTGCTTGCGCCAGCGTATCTGCCGCAATGGCCGCGATAGGCTCGCCATAATGGCGGATCACGGTGTCGGCAAAGAGGGGCTGGTCAGCGATGCCTATGCCATGCAGTCCCGGCCCATCGCCGGCTGTGGCAATCGCGCGCACACCGGGCATAGCCCGGGCGCGCGACACATCAACGCGCAAGATATGGGCCGAGGCAACCTCGGCGCGCACTAGCACGGCATGCAGGGTTTCAAGGCCTCCCAGATCGGCGGCGTAGCGTGTGCGCCCTTGCAATTTGTCGCGGGCATCGCGGCGCGGATAATCCATCACGGCGGGGTGTCTAGGTTCGGCGGTCATTGCGCGCGCTCTCCCGATTGCAGGGACAGTACAGCATCCACGATCCGCTCATATCCGGTGCAGCGGCAGATATTGCCGATCATCGCGGCCTTGACCTCTGACCGACTGGGGGTGGAATTGGTTTGCAGAAATTTGCTCAGGGCCATCACCATACCGGGAAAACACATGCCGCATTGCACGACATCCTGATCCTGAAAGGCCAGTTGCAGCGGGTTTGGCGCATCAAGCGGGGCAAGGCCTTCGATGGTGGTCACACAGGCGCCTTCCAAAAGCCCGATCGGCCGCAGGCAGGATGGAACAGCCACCCCGTCGATATGAACGATGCACGCACCGCAGAATCCCTCACCGCAGACAGGTTTTGTGCCGGTCAGCCGAAACGTCTGGCGCAGAACATCCAGCAGCGAGGTGCGCAGGTCGCCGAAGAAAGTTCGGGCTTCGCCGTTCAGAGTTAGGTTTACGGGCATTTAGGCAACATTTCCTTCAAGCTGACCCAGCAGGTCGGCATAAGCGCTGCAAAGCACATGCGGCAAGACTTGGGCGCGGTACCACCCTGGCGCACCGATGTCTTCGCGCGGTGTGAATTCGGCGATGTGGTTTGCGGCCAAGCCTTGCAGTTCGGCAGGCGTGGGGATTTGCCCTTCTAGCGCGCGCTCCACCGAGGTCCAGCGGCGAGCTGTGGCCTCAACTGACCCAACCGCGATACGCACATCGCGCAGTGTTTTGTCACTGCGCCTTGCAGCCCGCATGCTAACGATGACCACCGGATAATCTCCAGCCTTGCGCAGCGTTAGCCGCGCATGAGCGCTGCAGGCGTTAGATATCGGAATGCTGATCTCTGTGAGTATTTCAGCACCGCTGCGATGTGCGCGCACTGACAGATAGTCGGCCAGCGCAAGGGGTTGGGTGCCCTTGACCCCTTGCAACTCGACGGTCGCATCCAGACAAAGTGCTGCCGCAACCAGATCGGCAGCCGCAAAATCGGCCGCGCATATGTTGCCGCCGATTGTTGCCACCTGGCGCACGCCCGGATTGGCCGATCCCCCCGCTGCCTGCCGCAACGCCCGAAGTACGGGGATATCCGGTAACGCTTGTGCCAAAACGTGATGCGTCACCATGCATCCGATCGCTACATAGCTGCCATTTTTGGCAATAAGTCCAAGCTGAGGAATATTCGACAGGGCAATAAACCTGCGCGCTAAGGGCATGTGGCGGCCCTGCGCGCGCACGACCCAAGTGGCACCTGCAACAAGGGCGGCACCGGCGTCTTGATCCGACAAAGCTTCTAACGCCTCGGGAACAGATTGCGCCATCAAAACACTTGAATCGTAGATCAAACGGAATAATCCCATGTTTTCATTTACATTCAGACCATTTTCTCATCCGAACACTTAGCAGATAGTGTCACACTTCGCGGCCCTCCGCCTTTCCGCACGCCACCGCGGCCTTAGACATCGTTGTAAGGATAGGCAGACCCCCGTCCTGTCGTCGAGGATGCACGAACTTCCAAATCGCCGTCAAGCAAGCTTTACGCCCACCCCATCTGACAGAAAGCTTGCCTGACGAATCAAAGAAAGTTTGCAGCCGACGTCTCGGACGACATTCGCCTAATTTTTAGGCAAAAAAGAGCCACTGGTCGCTTGCAGGTCGATCATGACTGAGCAAATCCGTGCACCCGAGGATCAAAACGAAAAAAAATCAATGGAAGGAAACGAAAAGATTGACATAATTTGAATTAGCCAGACTTTAATGAGAAGAATATATTTTTACCACAGAGACTTGGGGCTTAACTTAGGAGAAAATGATGAGGAAGACTTCTGGGCTTTTGACACTTTTCGCCGCGTTGCTTGTTGGCGGTGTCGCTTTTGCTGAGGGAATGGACGAAATTCCTGCCGATATCGTTGCAAAAGTGTTCAATCCGGACCTGATGGATCCGGCACAGCCGTTGGGCATCAGCGCTTACCGCGACTGGAAAGCAACGACCCCGCCACCTTGGACCATTGGCTATGCCAGCACATATGCCGGGAACACATGGCGCGCGGCTGCCATGGATCGCCTGATGAACGAGGTTGTGCCGAAGTGGCAGAAGCTTGGGCTTGTCAAAGAGGTGATCGTCACTCAGTCGAACCTGAAAGATGCAACTCAGATCCAGCAAATCCGCCAACTTGTGGATCAAGGCGCTGATGCAATCATCATCTGCTGTTCTAATCCGACAGCGCTGAACCAATCCATCAAATATGCCTATGACAAGGGCGTCCCGACGTTTTCGTTCACGGGCTTTGTCACTTCGGAATATGCGGTGAACTCGTCGGTCAACTACCAACTTGCCGGCTATGAAATCGGCCGTTGGATGGCCAAGGAGATCGGTGAGAAGGGCAACGTTCTGGTCGTCGAAGGCATCCCGGGTGCGTCTGCCTCGGATTCTCAGAACCGTGGGGTCCTTGCCGGCCTAGCGGAATCGCCCGACATCAAGATTGTTGGCCAGATTGCCCACATGTGGACCTCGCAAGTTGGTCAGGCCGAGACACAAAAGTGGCTCGCCACGCACCCGGGCCAGCTTGATGGCGTGGTTGCGCAATCCTCGGGCGAAACTGGCGTTCTACAGGCGTTGCTTCAGTCAGGGCGCGCCTTGCCGCCCTTGTCAATTGGTGGGGAACTTGGGGCGCTTTGCTACTGGCGCAACAACCCAGACTACATCAGCGCGGCCATTCAGACCTGGCCACCGGGTGATGATATCGAGCTTGGCTTCAACATCATGATGCGAACCATGCAAGGGCAAGGACCAAAGGTCCAGTCGATCTTGGTGCCGCCAGTGACCATAAAATATGAAGACGTCAAAGCTTTGCTGGATGAAAACTGCGACCGCAACTCGACCGGGTGGTACATGCCGGGGATCGAAGCTTGGGGTGGTAAGGCCTATCTCGATAACTTCTTCCTGCGGCCCGCTGATCCAGAAGCCTACAAGCCCTGATAAAAGACTTTACCTTGTTCTCTCGGGAAAAAAACCAAAGATGAATGCCTCGAACCAGAACATGAGCCAATCCTCCTCGGGCACCGCGCCGCCCGAGGAGGCACTCGCTATATATGTTAAGAATGCCAACAAATCTTTTGGTGTGACCAGAGCTTTGAACGATGTGTCGTTCCGGGCAAGCTTTGGTGAAATTCAAGCAATCATCGGGGGCAATGGCTGCGGAAAAAGCACTATGGCAAAGGTTCTGGCCGGTGTGCTGAAGGTCGACAGCGGAGAAGTGTCGATTATGGGCCATGCGCCGTCAACGCCGTCTGATGCCCGCAAGATGGGTGTGGCGATGGTGTTTCAGGAAGTGATGGTCGCGGACGAAGCCACAATTGCCGAGAATCTTTATGCCGGGGCAGACAGCTTATGGGCAAAGGCAATGCCCAATAGCGAGAAGATCGCCCGAGCGCGCGTTCTCATGCGCGACCTTGTCGGCTCGGATGTTGATCCTGAAAGGCTTGCTGCGGGGTTATCGCTTGGTGTCAAGGCCTGGATCACCATCGGGCGCGCATTGCTAAGCGAGCCGAAAATACTGATCCTTGATGAATCTTCGGCAGCCTTAGATTTCGATTCGACCGAGAGGTTGTTTGCAAAAATTCGTGCGTTGCGCGACAACGGCACAGCCGTGCTGATCGTGACGCATCGGATCGCCGAACTGATCCGCATATGCGACCGGGCGACCGTGATGCGAGATGGCAAAAATGTCGGTGTTCTCTCCAAATCTGAGATTACCGAGGCCAATCTGCTGGGCCTGATGGCCGGAAAAACCGAAATCCGCAAGAAGCCCGAGGTATCATCAGCCCCCGTTTTGGCCAAGCAAGTGGTTCTAAGAACCACCAACCTCAAAGTCTGGCCAGATGCCAAACCGGTGAATTTCGATCTTCGTCGCGGTGAAATCATCGGAGTGACCGGGCTGGAGGGTCAGGGCCAAGATACGTTTGTGCGTATTCTGGCTGGCGTAGCCGAACCGGTAGAAAACTATCCCGTTGCTGAAACCGGCGGAACAGGCAGTGCGGCAGAGGTTCGCGATTTGCAAAGTGCCAAGGCCAACGGAATAGAATTTGTTTCTGGTGACCGAAAGCGCGAAGGCATTTTGCCAAACCTTAGTATTTTTGAAAATTTGCTGTCGGGTATTTACCCAAAACACAAGTTTGGCGGCAAGCTCAACCTGATAAACTGGCCCGAGTTGGAAGGGATTTTCAACTTTGAGGTAAAGCGCCTGTCGATCAAGACGGGCCCGCGGAGTAATCTGATCACCTCACTCAGTGGCGGGAACCAGCAAAAGGTGCTGATTGGCAGGGCATTTTCATTAAGCCCAAAGATCCTTGTTCTCAACGATCCTGCGCGTGGCATCGATGTTGGTACCAAGCGCGAATTCTATCAGCACCTTAGGGATTTCGCCGCCGAGGGCAATTCGGTCGTCTATATGTCAAGCGAGCTGGAAGAATTTATCGGCCTATGCTCTCGCGTCGCCGTATTTCGAGGTGGTAGCATCTTCGATACACTTACAAACGCGGATGTGGACCCGCGGTTAATCTTAGCGGCGATGTTTGGCCAGACGAGAGGGTCTAATTCTGCGGCAATAGCTGCCGACGCCGCCCAGGTGACAGCACCGCGCGCACGCGACACAAAGACGCCGAGTGCTGTGACCCAATCCGTGCCCCCTATCCGCATCGTGGCCGCGAATGACGCACCTTTGTCTAAGAACCTGAGCGTCGATCCTTCAGGACGGCCCATCAAAATTAGGTATTTCTAGGTGGTGCGGGCATGGTAAAATACACTCAAAGTGATTTGCAGGCAATGGCTGCCCTCATGAACTTCGGTTCAACTGGTCAAGCAACTGGCCCGCGCAAATTTGCATCCGCGGCCATCAAGTATCGGCCAAGTGACCAGGAACAGTTTGCCCGTTTGATGAGCTTTGACAGACCAACTGCCGAAAATGCGGCGGCTTTTGAAGGGTATAACGCACCCGTTCCCCCGCCCCGGATCGGAGACGGCCCAAGCGTGGACGATGTCTACACAGCGCAGGATCAGCAAAGCTTTGATCGAATTATCATGTTGATCGAGGACAATTCGGTCTTCAAGCGGCCAAACCACCCTCGAACTGCCGCAGATGATTTGGGCCAAACCTATGAGCCCCGAGATTTAGAGGCTTTTGCAGCTTTAGGTGGCGTAGCCGCAAACGCTGTCGACCCGTCTGCGAGGCCATCAGACGTCAAAGCCGCACCGCGCTATAGGCCGCCGGAACGTCCAACCCGTAAGGACTATTTCGGGATCAGGATAGTTGATGCCGACGCAGAATTTGACAAAGCGCGACAGTATTTCTCAACTGAGCGACCTGCGATGAAGATCGTTTTCAGCGATGCTATCGGCAAGAAGTGGTGAGGGCGTAAGATGAGCGACGCCACCTCCGGAGCGACCAGCCCGAACACGCACCTTATGGTGCCGATCTTTATATTTTCGATTTTACTGAGCGCAGCTGCGCTGCGTGGTCCTGACCTAATTTCCAGCAATGGCCTTGGCTCGGCAATTATTGTGGCGGCACCTCTTATACTTGCAACTTATGCTCTGACCATTATCGTCATGGCCGGACGCGCGGCGGTTGATCTTTCCATCGGACCGCTCCTTGGTTTTATCAACGTTGGTATGATCCAGCTGCAGACGATGGGGTATATTGAATCCCCTGTCGCCTTCTTCCTTTACGCTTTGGGTGTCGGTGTTGCTTACCAGTTGGCGCTTGGGCTGATCATCATCTTTGTCCGGGTGCAGCCTATCATCGTCTCGCTCAGCGGCTATTTGGCGCTTGTGGGCCTGAATCTGATCATCTTGCCACGACCCGGCGGTGTGGCGCCGGACTGGATGCTCAGTTGGGGCAGCGGCACCTCGATATTTTCGCCGGTTCTGGCGATCTTGGTCATTGCGACTGCGGCTTGGTATCTGCTTTCAAGGACAGCTTTCTTTGGACACCTTCGTCTGATGGGGTCGGACGAACGTGCGGCTTATACCAGTGGCGTCAGGATCAACCTTGTCCGTTTGGGCGCACATGCGATCGCGGGGCTTTATGCCGGACTGGCCGCTATATGTTTCACATCGCTTATCAGTTCGGGCGATCCGACCCAAGGCACGACTTTTACGCTTTTGGCCGTCACTGCCCTGGTTTTGGGGGGCGCAAATCTGGCCGGTGGGCGCGGTGGGGCAATTGGATCGCTTTTCGGTGCCATGAACATCTATTTGATCACGTTCCTGCTTGGCACGTTCAACTTCAGCATCTTCCAGAGCTTTGTGACGGATTTGTCCTATGGCTCTATCCTCGTTCTGTCCCTTCTGATCAGCTTGGCTCTGCCCCAGATCCAGCGGGCGGCACATTATATGCCGCCGGGGCGTTTTATTGGTGTTCTTGGCTGCATCGCTGGCGGCGTTATCTTGCATGCGGTGATGGACATCAGCACTTTGCCCGAACCGCTGGACGCCGCTGTCACGCTTACTGCAGAGCAACTTGGCCCAATCGACGGTGCCCCGTTAGAGCCAACCGGTACCCTTATATTGCTGGTAATCCTCGGCATTGCGGCGCTGATCTATTTGGTGAACTTGCTATTCAAATACCCAAGACCGCCCTTTGTTGCGCTTCTTGTCATGATGATCGTGATCATTTTTGGCTTGATATTCAACGCAGATCCCGTGGCTCTGACGCAGGGGTC
>JBAXLX010000025.1:0-18915 GCA_037134595.1 Pseudomonadota bacterium | reverse complement strand
CAGATGCTGTGCCCTATCTCGCGAAGTTATCCCTTCTGGCAGCATTTCGGCAATTTGCCTGAATATCCGCGCATCGTAGAAATCTTCAATCTGATCGCGTAGATCGCGCAAAAACCCGGGGCACAGCACCACATCGGGATTGGTTGCATCAATGGCTTTGGCTATGGCGGCGAAAGACCAATTCGGGCGCAGATCGTCGGCATCTAAAAAGCAGACATAGTCCCCTGTTGCCAAAGCGATCCCGACATTTCTCGCGGCAGACAAACCTGCGTTCTCCTGAAGAATGATCTTCAGGCGTGGATCTTTCAAACCAGCCAAAATTTCGCGGGTTTCTTCGGCCGATCCGTCATCTACAATTATATATTCGAAATCGGCAAAGCTTTGGTTCAAGACAGAGTGAACGGCGTTTAAAAGAAGATGCCCTTCATTATAGGTTGTCGTAATGCAAGTAATTTTCGGCATAGCATGCTTTCAAAAATCGCCAGCCGCATCAAAATACATGCGGCCAATGGCGCAACTTTAATGAAAGACGTCTAGCCCGGATCGTTCCAAATTTCCAGTGCCAAATTTTCCCCGCGCTGTCAGCCAACCCTGCGCCCGCCCACCCAAACCCCGCGCACCGCCGCGGCTTTGCCCACACGTGCCACACGGATCACATCCGCCCGCAAGCCCAGCGCCAAGCTGCCCCGATCCGACAGCCCCGTGGCCCGTGCGGGCGCAGAGGTGACCGTGGCCACGCCGCGCGACAGATCGCCCCATTGATCACCCAGCATCAACGCCGCACTAAGCAGGGCAGAAGGCACATAATCTGACGACAAAATATCCAAAAGATCCATTTGCGCCAGATCTTTAGCCGCCACATTGCCGGAATGTGACCCGCCCCGGATCAGGTTGGGGGCGCCCATCATCACATGGATGCCGCGCGCGCGGCATTCCTGTGCCGCTTCGACCGTGGTGGGAAACTCGGCAAAGGTGGCCCCATGCCGCGCCGATGTGGCGACCTGCCCTGCTGTCGTATCATCATGGCTGGCCAAGACCGCGCCAAAACGGCGGGCTTCGGCGACGGCTGTGGCTTCGTGCTGCGCCCCCAAGCGGTCGGATATCGCCTGTTGGCTGGCGACATGGTGCAGGAATTCTTCCTCGCTCAATCCGTGTTTGCCGCGCACATAGTTGCGCAATTGGTCCAGATTGCGAAACTGGCGTTGGCCGGGGGTATGGTCCATCAGGCTGACGATGCCGATGCCGTCTTGCGGGCCGAATTTGGCCAGTTCGGCGATGAGGGTTTCCGAACACACTTCAGCGCGCAGGTGGAGCAGGTGGTTGATCCGCAAGGCACCTGTTTGGCGCATGGCGATGATCTCGTCGGCCAGAAGGCGGGCATATTCGCCGTAGCTGGCCTTGTCTTTTGACACGATCGACCCGACCCGCAGCGCATCGAACACGGTCGTGATTCCGGTCGAGGCCAGCTCGCCGTCATGGGCCAGAATGGCGCTGGCATGGGGAAACTGCACCTTGGGGCGCGGTTCGATATGGCGTTCCAGATTGTCGGTGTGCAGTTCGATCAGGCCGGGCAGGACCAGATCGCCGCCGCAATCCTCGGCCCCTGCGGGCACATGGGCACCCGTCTCAATCGCCGCAATGACGCCGCCTGACAGGTGCAGCGCGCCCGTGATCACCTCTTGGCGCAGAACAAGCGTGGCATTGGCAAGGATCGTATCCGACATCATGGGGCTTTCAGATTTGGGGGTCTTGCAGCCCTGCCAGCGCTTTGTCACACAGATGTGACAAAATCACGCTAAGCGGGGTCGCATGGACAAGATGAAACGCTACGCCGTCTATTATGCGCCCGAGGCGGGTGGCTTTGCCCAAGCCGCCGCCGCGTGGCTGGGCTGGGATCCGGCCACGGGCCGCGCTGTCGATCAGCCCGATCTGGGGCTTGATCTGGCCGCGATGACGGCTGATCCGCGCAAATACGGCTTTCATGGCACGATCAAACCGCCGTTCCGGCTGGCGCAAGGGGTCAGTGTCGATGACCTGCTGGCGGCTTTGGCGCAGATGGCCCAAACGCTGCCCGCTGTCACCATGCCCGGATTGCAAATGCTGGATCTTGAGGGGTTCTTGGCGCTGATCCCGCAAGGCGATCAAACCAGCCTTTGCGATCTGGCAGCGCGGGTTGTGGCCGAGCTTGACCATCTGCGCGCCCCCCTGACCGAGGCTGACATCGCCCGCCGCAGGCCAGACCGTCTGACACCCCGCCAACGCGACCTGCTTGACCGATACGGCTATCCCTATGTCATGGAAGAGTTTCGCTTCCATCTGACGCTTTCTAGCCACCTGTCGCGCGAAGACCACGCCGCCCTTTTGCCCTTGGCCAAAGCGCATTTCGCACCGCACCTGCCGCAGCCCTTTTGCGTCAGCGCGCTGTGCCTGTTTGGCGAGGCAGAGGACGGCCGCTTTCATCTGCTTCACCGCACCGCTTTGGCCTGAAGCGCCGCCAGAAGCCGCGCAATGCCAACCTCTGGCGTAGAGTCGTTGGCGATGTCGATCACGGGCAGGCCCTCGGGCACCTCGTAAGAGGCGCGGGCCAAGCGGGCCTCGATCTGGGCCATGGTTTCGCGGCCCCGTGCGGCCAAACGTTCGGCCAATACCTTCGAGGGGGCCGAGATGCGCAGCACGGTCAGGCTGGGAAACTGTGCCAAAGCCAAGGGCAGCGCCGCGCGTGATCCGTTAAACACCACATCGCCCCCCTGCCCTAAGCTGGCAAATTCGGTCTTGCGGATGCCGTAGCGCAAGCCGTGCGCTGGCCATTCCAGCGCAAAAGCGCAAGCATCACTGAGAAACTCAAACTCTTGCGGGCTGACCCCTTCAAAGGGCTCGTCTCCCGCCACCTGCGGCCTTGTGATCACGCGGCGCGCCCAGTGCAGCGCGGGGGAGGCTGCCATGGCCCCTGCCAGCAAGGTGTCTTTGCCCGCCCCTGACGGGCCGACAACGGCAAAAACCCGACCCGTCACTATGCCACCTTGGGGGTAAATTGGGTGACATCGACCAGACGGTCACACAGCCGCGCCCGCGCCGGCTCGTCATGGAAAATCCCGATGATGGCGGCACCGCGCGCCTTTGCCGCCTCGATCAGGGTCAAGACCACCTCGCGGTTGACAAGGTCAAGGCTGGCGGTGGGTTCATCCAGCAAAAGCGCGGGATAAGGATGCACAAAGCCGCGCGCGATGTTGACGCGCTGTTGCTCGCCGCCCGAAAAGGTGGTGGGCGACAGCGTCCAAAGCCGTTCGGGGATGTTCAGTTGCGCCAAAAGGGCCATGGCCCGTGCGCGGGCTTCATCGGCTGGAACCCCCAAGGTCAGCAAGGGTTCGGCCACCACCTCCACCGTGGGCACGCGGGGCACCACGCGCAAGAACTGGCTGACATATCCCAAAGTGCCGCGCCGCAGCGCAATGATCTCGCGTGGCGCAGCCTTGGCCACATCGACATCGCCCACCATGATAGAGCCCGCCGCCGCCAGATAATTGCCCCAGATCATCCGCATCAAGGTGGATTTGCCCGACCCCGATGCCCCGACAAGCCCAAGGCATTCGCCCGGTGCCACCGCCAGATTGGCCCCCGCCATCACCGGAATAACCGCCGCCCCTTGGTTGTGCAGCGTAAAGCTTTTGGAAAGGTTGGAAATCGTGATCACATCACACCTGCAAAACCGAAGACACCAAAAGCTGCGTATAGGCGTGCTGCGGGTCGTCCAGCACCTGATCGGTCAGGCCCTGTTCCACCACATAGCCGCCCTTCATCACCATCAACCGGTCGGCCAGCAACCGCACCACCGCCAGATCATGGGTGACGATAATCGCCGAAAGCCCCATCTCGCGCACCAGACCGCGCAGCAAATCCAGCAAGCGGGCTTGCACGCTGACGTCAAGCCCGCCGGTGGGTTCATCCATGAACACAAGGCGCGGGCCGGTCACCAGATTGCGCGCAATCTGCAAGCGTTGCTGCATGCCGCCGGAAAAGGCGCTTGGGCGATCATCCACGCGGTCGGCGGCGATTTCCACGCGGCCCAGCCAATCCACCGCCGCGCCGCGAATTTGGCCGTAATGCCGCGCGCCTACGGCCATCAGCCTTTCGCCCACATTGCCGCCCGCCGAAACCCCCATGCGCAAGCCGTCGCGCGGGTTTTGGTGCACATAGGCCCAATCGGTGCGCGCCAAGCGCCGCCGCGCAGCCTCGGCCATTTGCACGGTGTCACGGGGGCCTTCCTTGGTGTCAAAGATCACCTCGCCGCGATCAGGGGCCAAGTGGCCAGCAAGGCACGACAGCAAGGTCGATTTGCCCGACCCGCTTTCGCCCACAACCCCCAAGACCTCACCGGGGTACAGATCAAACCCCACATCCGCGCAGCCGATCCGGCCGCCGTAAAACTTGGACAGATCGCGCACCGACAGCAAAGGCTGCATCTTCATCTTGGCCAAAACACTCATTCTTCAGCAGCCCCCGCGCTTGGCGCACCCATTGGGCCGACATGCCCCGCCGCACGGCGGCTGGCGCAAAAGTCAGTGTCCGAGCAGACAAACATCCGGCTGCCTTGGTCGTCGGTGATCACCTCGTCCAGATAACTGTCCGGCGCACCGCACAGATCGCAGGCGTGATCGGCCTTGGACGCGGTAAAGGGGTAATCGTCAAAATCGAGCGAGATCGCTTGGGTATAAGGCGGCAGCGCATAGATGCGCTGTTCGCGGCCCGCGCCGAACAGTTGGATCGCGGCATTGCCCCCCAGTTTGGGATTGTCGAATTTGGGAATAGGCGAAGGGTCCATCACATAGCGCCCCTCGACCTTGACAGGATAGTCATAGGCCGTGGCGATCTGCCCGTGACGCGAGATGTCTTCGTACAGCTTCACATGCATCAGGCCGTAATCTTCCAACTCGTGCATCTTGCGCGTTTCGGTTTCGCGCGGTTCCAAGAAGCGCAGGGGTTCGGGGATTGGCACCTGATAGACCAAAATCTGCCCCTCGGTCAGGGGCGTTTCGGGAATGCGGTGGCGGGTTTGTATAACGGTGGCCTCTGCTGTGGCTTCGGTCACAGCAACACCTGCCGTGCGTTGAAAGAAGCGGCGGATCGAGACGGCGTTGGTTGTGTCATCGGCCCCTTGGTCGATCACCTTCAGGCGGTCTTCGGGCACAAGGCAGGCGGCTGTCACCTGCACCCCGCCGGTGCCCCAGCCGTAGGGCATGGGCATTTCGCGGCTGGCAAAGGGCACCTGATAGCCGGGGATGGCAAGGCCTTTGAGGATAGCACGGCGGATCATGCGCTTGGTTTGTTCATCAAGGTAAGCGAAGTTATAGGCGGTTTGGTCGGTCATTCTGCGGCCTCCCCATGGGCCAAGGCTTCGCGCCGCAGTTTGCGCACCAGTTCCAGTTCGGCCTGAAAATCCACATAGTGCGGCAGTTTGATATGTTCCAAAAAGCCCGTCGCTTGGATGTTGTCAGCGTGCATCAGAACGAATTCTTCGTCCTGTGCGGGTGCGCCTGTGTTATCCTCGCCCAGTTCTTTCCAGCGCAAAGCGCGGTCGACCAGTGACATGGCAATCGCCTTGCGTTCGGTCTGGCCAAAGACCAAGCCATAGCCACGGGTGAATTGCGGGGGTTCGGTTTTTGATCCTTTAAACTGGTTGACCGTTTCGCATTCGGTCAGTTCAACCTCGCCAATTTCGACCGAAAAGCCCAGTTCGGGGATGTCCATTTCAACCGCCACCGTACCGATACGCAATTCGCCGACAAAGGCATGGGTGCGGCCATAGCCGCGTTGGGTGGAATAGGCCATCGACAGGATAAACCCCTCATCCCCCCGCGTGATCGCTTGCAGGCGCAGCGGGCGGGTGGTGGGCAGTTCCATCGGTTCGCGCGTCAGGTCGGGCGGGGTGGCATTGCCCTCGGCCTCGGTCTGGATCAAGCCATCACGGTTGAGCATCGCGGTCACATGCGGCACGGCGTCAAGGCTGGCTGGGGCGGTGGGGGCGGCGGGCACGTCACCCTCGGCGGCGAGTTTGAAATCCAGCAGGCGGTGGGTGTAGTCAAACGTCGGCCCCAAAATCTGCCCACCGGGCAGGTCTTTGAACGTGGCGGAAATCCGGCGGCACACAGCCATTTGCGCGGTTTCCACCGGGGTCGAGACGCCCAAGCGCGGCAAGGTCGTGCGGTAAGCGCGGATCAGAAAGATCGCCTCGATCAGATCGCCGCGCGCTTGTTTAATCGCAAGCGCGGCCAAGTCGGGATCGTAAAGCGACCCTTCGGCCATCACGCGGTTCACCGCCAAGGCCAGTTGCTGGCGAATCTGCGCCACCGACAGTTCGGCAACCGACGTGTCGCCGCGCCGTTCTTCGGCCAGCCACGCATGGGCCGCATCAATCGCCTTTTCGCCCCCTTTGACGGCAACGTACATCAGACAGCCTCCACAATCGTGCTGCGCGGCAGACCGGCCACTTGGCTGCCACAGGTGAGGTAGGTATCAAACCCCTGCGGAAACAGGGCGCGGTTGGCGCGAAAGGCGGCGGTGTCGGGCAGGCTTAGGTGGGTTGCCGACGCAATCCCCGGCCCCGTCAGGCGCGGGCCTTGGATGGTCAGCGCGGGCATGTCCACAATCAGGGTCGCGGCACGGTCGGGGTAATCGGGAAGGCCAATGGCAAAGCGATCTACGGGCATCAGATCGGCCCAAGTGCCACAAGCAAATTGCGCATCTTTGGCCGCAACCAAGGGCGCGCCGGTGTGAAACGTCACCCAATCGCGCACCACAGGCAGATCGTAAGACGGGCCCAGATGCAGCGGCGTGGTGCCATCGCACAGCGTTAAAATCAACACGCCAGCCGCCACCGACAGGGGCGCAGGCGGGGCAGCGCCTTCGACCGCCCACAGGGTGCCGGGGCGGGCCATCGCCTCTAAAGCGGCGCGAAAGGCGCGGGCGGATTGGCGCGGCGCGTCGGTGAAACCGCCTAGCAAAGCCTCGGGGGTCATTTGTCTTCTCCGCGCACGAGGGTGAAGAATTCCACCTTGGTCGCCGCCGCTTTGGCGGCACGCAGGGCGCGGGCGGCGGTTTCCTCTTGCCGCAGGGGCATCAGGATTTGCGCCTCATAATCCGCAGCGGCGGGGGTTTGCAGCAAAGCGTCCAGCACGGCGGCGCGGCGGGCGTGGGCCTTGTCGCGGCCCTGCACATGGGCATGGCCCACGGCACCATCAGCCAGACGGACAGAACAGCGCGTCACCGTCATCTCGCCCAAGTTGAACGGCGCCCCCGTGCCCCCCACCCGACCGCGCACCATCACAGCCCCCACTTCGGGGCCGCGCAACACGGTATGGTCGGGCAGGTCTGGCAGCAATTCGTTCAGCCGAGCGGGCGATGTGCGGGCCAAAAGGCCCATCCACGCCTTGCGGGCGGCCGTATCAAAGGAAATCGCGTTCATTTCGGATCCGACATCTTGAGAAGTTGTCCAGTACACTATACAACTAGACAAGTCTTAGCCGCCCTCGCCCCGAAACGCCAGTGAAGATTGTGTAACAGATGCCCCGCACGCCGATCTGGTCCTCTATCGCCGCAAACCTGACGGCAGAGATCGCCGCCGGCACCTATGCCCAAGGCACCAAACTGCCGACCGAGGCGCAATTGGCGCTGCGCTTTGGCGTCAACCGCCACACGGTGCGCCGCGCGCTGGGGGCCTTGGCCGAGGCGGGGTTGGTGCAGCCACGGCGCGGCGCGGGGGTGTTTGTCACCTCGGTGCCGACGGAATATCCGCTGGGGCGGCGGGTGCGGTTCACCCAAAACGTGCTGGCCAGCGGGCGCACCCCGTCACGCCGCTTGCTGCGCAGCGAAATCCGCCCCGCCAGCGCGGACGAGGCCGAGGCGCTGGCCCTGCCCCCTTCCGCTTTGGTGCATCTGATCGAGGGGGTATCCTTGGCCGACGGCATGCCGATCGGGCTGTTTCGATCCGTTCTGCCCGCCCTGCGGTTTCCCGACTTTGCGCAAGACATGGCGCGGTTCGGGTCGATCACGGCGGCTTTGGCCCATGCCGGTGTGGCCGATTACACCCGCGCGCTGACACGGCTGACGGCGAAATTGGCCAATGCGGTGCAGGCGGGGCATTTGCAAATTCCCCAAGGCGCGCCTTTGCTGCGGTCGGTCACGATCAACGTTGACCCGCACGGGGTGCCTGTGGAATTTGGCACATCGTGGTTTGCCGGCGACCGCGTCACTTTAACGGTGGTTCCGGAATAACTGTCACGTTTTTGTCGCGCAATTTCGTTACGTCACGAGAATCCTTAAAGATGGATGGTGTGATGTCGGCCTTTCTTCCCCCCCTGCGCCTGACCGGCGCGCAGATTTTGCGCGACGGCGAAATGCAAGCGCGCTCGATCGGTTTGGCAGACGGCCGTCTGACACGCGGCCCCCTGCCCGAGGTTGACCTGCGAGGGTTTTTGATTCTGCCGGGGATTATCGACCTGCATGGCGACGGCTTTGAACACCATATGTTCCCGCGCCCCACGGCGCCGCTGCCTTTGCAGGCTGGCTTGGCGTCATTCGACCGCGAGGCGGCGTCCCACGGTGTGACCACCGCCTATCTCGCCCAAGGCTGGAGCTGGGAAGGCGCGCAGCGCGGGCCGGATCATTGCGAGGCGGTTTTGGCCGCGGTCCAAGCCTACCGCCCGCAGATGATGACCGACCTGCGCGTGCAAATCCGTGCCGAAACCCATCTGGTCGGCGAAACCCAACGCTTGATTGACACGGTCAAGCGCTTTGGCGTGGGCTATGTGGTGTTCAACGACCATCTGGAAGAAGGGTTCCAGATGTCGCGTCTGGCCCCGACCCAGTTTGACCACTGGGCGCGGCGTTGTGGCAAGACCCCCGAAGAAATGGCCGAGGCTATTCAGGTCGCCTTGGATTCCAAGGGCGAGGTCGCCCGCAGCCTGTGCCGCTTGGCCGAGGCGTTTGACGCGATGGGCGTGGTTTACGGCAGCCATGACGACCCTGACGGCGAGACGCGCGAAAAGTTTCGCATGATTGGCGCGACGGTCGCCGAATTCCCGCTGACCCACCGCGCCGCTGCTGCCGCGCATGCGATGTTTAGCCCCGTGATCATGGGCGCGCCCAATGTTGTGCGCGGGCAAAGTCAGGCGGGCAATGCCTCGGCCACCGATCTGGTGGCGGCGGGGCTGTGCGATGCTTTGGTGTCGGATTATCATGTGCCCGCCTTGCCGCTGGCGGTATGGGCGCTGGTCGATCGCGGCGTGCTCAGCCTGCCCAAGGCTTGGGCGCTGGTGTCATCGACCCCCGCCGAGATCTTGCGCATGGCCGACCGTGGCCGTCTGGAACCGGGCCGCCGTGCGGATCTGGTGGTGATTGACGCCGAAAGCCGCAAGATCGAAGCGACCATTTGCAACGGCTGCTTGACCTATCTTTCTGGCGAGGCCGCCCGCCGCTTTATGGCGCAGCCGCGTGTGATCACGGCCTTGACCGAGGGCGAGCAGATCGCTGCGGAATAGCGGGCTGCGGCGGCTTGACAGTCGGACTTCCAAAGACAAAGTGCGGCTATGACGCATAATTTCACCTTCCGCCCCGCCCTGCCGACAGATGCCGCGATGATCCGCGCCTTTGTTCGCGCGACCTTTGCCAAATGGGTGCCTGTCATGGGCCGCGAACCGCTGCCCATGACGGCTGACTACGATCTGGCGTTGCAAAACCACAGCTTTGAGCTGGCCTTTTTGGGCGATGACTTGGCGGGCGTGCTGGAAACGGTTGTAGAACCTGACCACCTTTGGGTGGAAACCGTGGCCGTGCGCTCTGACCTGCAAGGCAAAGGTCTGGGGCAGCTCTTGATGACCCGCGCCGCCGAACAGGCCCGCGCCAAGGGTTTGGCCGAACTGCGGCTTTTGACCAACGCAGCGCTGACTTCTAATTTGCAGTTTTACGCCGCCAACGGCTTTGTGCAGGACAAAACCGAACCCTTTCGCGGCGGTTTTGTCGTGTGGTTCAGCAAAAAGGTCTAGCCTTCGTATTTTTCCAAAAACGCCTCGGCGGGCATGGCGCGGAAATCGGGCAGGGCTTGGCGCAAACGCTCATGGCTCCAATCCCACCACGCGAGGGCCTGCATCCGGTCGGCCACCGCAGCGGTGAAACGGGCACGCAGCGGCGTGGCGGGCACACCGGCGACGATCAGATAGGGGGCGACATCCTTGGTCACCACCGCGCCTGCGGCCACAATCGCCCCTGCCCCGATTGTGACATCGGGCTTGATGATCGCCCCGTGCCCGATCCATGTATCCGGCCCAATCACCGTGCGGCGGGCTTTGCGGCGGGCGAAGAAGGCGTGATCGTCCGGCGCATCGTCCCAATAAAGTTCGGAACGATAAAGGAAATGATGCAGAGAGGCATTGGCATAGGGGTGATCGGTCGGCCCAATCCGCGTCATGGCCGCGATGTTGGAAAACTTGCCGACCGTGGTATTGGCAATGTCAGACTGCCGGTCGCAATAGGCGTAGTCCTCAAAGGTCGAATACAAGATGCGGCTGCAAGCCCCCACCTCGCAATAGGCGCCAAATTGCGAATCATGCACCTCGGCCCCCGGGTGGAGGAAGGGTTGGGTGGGCGAAAGTTTGGGCATTGTCAGCCTTTGATCAATCTGCGCCGGATGATGCCCGACAGCCAATCTATGACGATCACCATCAGCACGATCAAGATCAGATAATAGGCCACATCCTCCCAATCCTTTTGGGTCTGGATGGCTTGGGTCAGCAAAAGACCAATCCCGCCGCCCACAATCGCCCCGATCACCGTGGCGCTGCGGGTGTTGGATTCAAAGTTGTACAAAACTTGGCTCATCAAGATCGGCAGCACCTGCGGCAGCACGCCAAAGCGGGCGCGTTGCACGGCGTTGGCTCCGGTGGAGCGGATGCCTTCCACCTGTTTTTCGTCGATGTTTTCCAGCGCTTCCGAGAAGATTTTGCCAAAAAGCCCGGTGTCAGTCATCAAGATCGCCAAGGCCCCTGTCATCGGGCCGGGTCCAAAGGCGCGTACCAAGATCAAGGTCCAGATCAAGGCATCCAGCCCGCGAATAAAGTCAAACACGCGGCGCATGGCAAAACGCGGCAGCCGCCATGGCATCATGTTCGATGCGGCCAGAAAACTGAGCGGCAGCGCAATCAGGGCGGCGCAGAAGGTGCCCAAAAACGCCATCAGCAGGGTTTCAAAAATCGCCCACAGCACATCGCCGTGGTGCCACAGGCTGTTGGTCAAAACGTCATGCGACATCGCTTCCCAATTGGGCTGGGCCGGATCAAGGCGGGCGTCCCAGAGTGCCAAAGCCGCAAGTTGGGCAAAGGATTTGCCGTAAAACGGGCTGTCGAAAGTGAAAAAGAACAGCTCCCACCCGGCAAAGAAGCGTTGGGTTTCCACCTTGGACTTGGTGTAAATAAACCGCCCCGCCGAGGTCGTCACCCCCACCCGCGTGTCAGACGCGCTGATCCAGTCGGGCAGGGGTTGGGGGGCATCCAGCACCAGCTTGCCATTCGGGGCTGTGATCGAAATGGTGCCGTAGCCCGGAACAATGTAGCGGGCCCCTTGGGCATCATAGGTCACAAGATTGCCATCGCCCAAATCAATCTGCGTGACATCGCCTTGGGTTTTCACCCAATCGGGCGCGAAAGAATACCGCGCGTCGGCGTCAATCGCGGCGATCACCTTGCCGTTGCGATTGTCGCGGATGACGCTGACCTTATAGCTCCAGAAATCCGACAGCAGGTTTTGCGCATTGTCCATCCGCGCACGGCCCGCCACGCCCAGAACATCGAAAGAGGCGGCTGCATAGAGAAGATAGGCGAAGATGATCGCAGGGATCGCAATCGCTACCCACTTGCGGCGTTGGAACGACGACGACACCGCCCTGGTCAAGCTGGCATCAACCATGCTGCGCCCCCTTTGTCAGCCGTGTGCGCAGCCAATCAGAACCACGGTCAATCACCACAATGGTGACGAATAGGATCAAGAAAATCGCCACGACCTTGTCATATTTGCCTTGGCCCCATTGCATGGCCACCTTCAAATCCGCCCCAAGCCCGCCCTGCCCCACAAAGCCCAAAATGGCCGAGGCGCGGACGTTCATTTCAAAGCGCATCAACAGATAGCTGGCCCAATTCGGGGCCACTTGCGGCAAAACGCCCAGCCAAATCCGTTGCCCCCACCGTGCGCCGGTCGAGGCCAAGCCTTCAACCGGCTTTAGATCGGCATTCTCGGAGGCTTCGGAAAACAACTTGCCCAAAGCGCCGCTGGTGTGGATCGAAATCGCCAAGACGGCAGGGATCGGCCCACCGCCCAAGACGTAAATCAGCACCAAAGCGATCACCACATCCGGCAGGGCGCGCAGCGCGTCCATCGTGCGGCGAAACACCGGTATCAATCGGGGAAACGGGGCGAGGCCACGGGTCGACATAAGCGCCAACAGCGCCGCGCACAGACCGCCCAAAAGGGTCGAGACGGCCGCGATGTTCAACGTCTCGATCAAAGACGGCACAAAATGCAAGGCCAATCCCGGCACATTGGCACGGTTGGCCCAGCCTTCGGACAGCACCTCTGACGGGAATGCGCCCAGCATCGGCAGGCCGCCTAAAAAATCACCCGCATTGCGGCTTTCGGCAACCCGAAAGCCCGAGGCCAAAAGGAGTAAAAACAATACCAATAGAACCGCCCCATAGAGCCGCTTTTGACGGACCATGCGCAAATAGGCATGCTGGGGTTCAGAAAGGTCAGGGCGCTTTTGCGGCGTTGGTGCGAAGGCAAGGTCAGCCATGGGGCCCCCAAAAAAGAAGCCGGGCCCTTGCAAAAGGGCCCGGCGTTGGAATTTTAGATTACTGCTTGTCCTGCAGCTTGCGGGCTTCCAAGATGCCGGCATAGACAGCCGCATCGACCGGAACGAAGTCAGTCAGGTCGCCGCCGTTGACGGCAGCAGCGCAAGCATGGTCTGCTTCGGGCAGGTCAGCGGTCACAGCCGTGACTTTGTCTTTCACGTCAGCGGGAAGAGCAGCGCGCACAACCAGCGGGCCGTTCGGGATCAGAGCCGAGTGCCAGATTTCGACCAGGTTGTTCATGTCAACCAGGCCAGCCGCCGCTGCCTTGTGCAAAGCGCCCGAGGTGTAGCCGTCAGCGAAGTCGCCGATCATGTCAGCGTTGGTCACGCCGGCGTCATAGGTGCCGTTGGCAACGCCAACGATGGTCTGCTCATGGCCGCCCGAGAAAGCGGTCGATTTGAAATAGGCGGTCAGGTCGCCGTACTTTGCAGCCAATTCGGCGGCCGGAACCAAGTAGCCCGAGGTCGAGTTCGGCTCGGCGAAAGCAAACGAGTGGCCCTTGGCGTCGTCCATCGAGGTGATGCCCGAAGCTTTCGAAGCGATACCGATCGAGTAGTAACCCTGCGTGCCGTCCACGTTCACGGGGATCAGGCGGGCTTCAACGGCTTTGTCATCGGTCAGAACGGTTTTGGCATAGGCCGAAGCGCCCAACCAAGCCATGTCGATGGTGCCGCCCAACAGGCCCTGAATCACACCGTCATAGTCAGCGGGTGTGAACAGCTTGACCGGAACGCCCAAAGCCGCTTCGATCGCAGCGCGGTAGCACTCGTTGCCGGTGATACGGTCTTGAGCGTTTTCACCGCCCAAGATGCCGATGTTGAATTCTTTGATCGCATCTTGCGCCAAGGCGGGCGATGCCAGAACAGTGGTAGCAGCCAGAACGGCGAGCAGCTTTTTCATGGTCGTCTCCATAGTTTGGCCGAAAAACGGCCGGGGGGTAAACTTAAGCCAGCAACGTTTCGGCATAGGCCGTGTCGGCTGGAATGGCGGTTGAGGTGGCGCTTTCGTTAAAGCTGTCGTCAGCGCCGTAAATGTCGCGCGCCACGCTGGTGGTCAGTTGGTCAGGCGTACCGTCAAACACGATCCGCCCGTCGCGCATGCCAATCACCCGGTCGCAGTAGCGCCGCGCCGTGTCGAGCGTGTGAAGATTCGCTATCACCATGCGCCCATCTTCTTCGTGAATGCGGCGCAGCGTATCCATCACAACCTGCGCGTTCATCGGATCAAGCGAGGCGATGGGTTCGTCGGCGAGGATGATCTTAGGGTCTTGCATCAAGGCCCGCGCAATCGCCACCCGCTGCTGCTGGCCGCCCGACAGAGCCTCAGCCCGCTTGGGCGCCTGTTCGGATATGCCCAGACGATCCAAGATCGTCAAAGCGCGCAAGATATCGGCTTGCGGCCAGACATTGAACATCGTCGCCAAAGTCGACCGGCGGTTCAAAATGCCGTGCAACACATTCGATGCAACATCCATGCGCGGCACCAGATTGAACTGCTGGAAGATCATCGCGCACTGGCTTTGCCACGCGCGTTTGTCGGCACCGTGCAGGCCCAAAATATTGCGCCCTTCAAAAACAATCTCGCCCTGTGTGGCGTCTGTCAGACGATTCATCATGCGCAGCAACGTCGACTTGCCCGCGCCAGAGCGACCAATGATGCCAATGAAAGCCGTCTTCACAACCGCAAAACTTGCCGCGTCAACGGCAGCTTTCTCGCCGAAGCGTCGCGTTACGTTTGACACGGTAAGCACAGGCATCACCCCCAAGAGTTGGGCCGGAGGTATCGGCCCAATGTGACGGATGGACATCAAGCCTGTGAAATTTTGGTGACGGTCCGGTTTGGGAATCGCACCAACAAAAGACCCGAATCTGCGCCGGTGCTGAGATAGCTAAATTCTTTCATCGACCCTACGAGAGAAATGTTTTTTCCGCGACCACCCGGCCGAAAGCTGATGGCCTGTCATCGCCACAACCGCTGGCCAAGGAACGCAACAGCACCTGCGCTCGGGCGCGCCACCCCAAAGGATACAAAACATACGCTTAAGTTAGACTTTACTCTTCAAAAAATAATACATTTTTGACGAAGTATGTGCGATACCGTCGCGGACCGGATCAATGGACAAAGCAGATTTGGTAACGTCAAAACATCCGACATAATACTGTTGCAATAATCGGCTCAAACACTGGTCATCGAATTTCTGTTCCGCAACACTCTTGAAAGGTAAACAAAATGGCAAACACCGACCTCGTCGCCAAAATGTACGAACTGTTCGCTAAGGGCGACATGGAGTCTATTCGTAACGACATTTTCGCTCCGAACATCGTTTGGACGATGCCCGGCCGCCACCCGCTGTCGGGTCGCATGGAAGGCGTTGACGCCGTGCTGTCTTTCTTTGGCGCGCTGTTTAAAGCCGGTATCGTCGTGGAAGACGCTCACTTTGGCGAATTGGATGACGGCACCGTTGTTGAAAAGCATCTTGGCCACGGCGATGTCGATGGCAAGCGCTACTATTTCCCGACCTGCACCAGCTACGGGATCAAAGATGGCCGCATTGTGAACGTGCAAGTGCACAACGGCGATTATCCCACCGTCGAAGAATATATGTACAAAGTCTTCAAATTGAAGGACATCCCGGCCCGTCTGGCCGAGTGATCCTTCGAAGATAATCCGCTGATCCCTGTATAAGGAAAGAAAATAATGCCGAACGTAACACCGGAAATGGTGCTTGCTGCCTATGGCGCGCTGGCAACATTGGACAGACAAAAGATTGCTGAATACTGGCATGATGACATGGTTTGGCTGGTTCCCGGCCACAACCCTTTGTCGGGCTGGTATTATGGCCTTGACGCCTATATTGCCTTCATGACCCGTGTGGCGGAAATGTCGGCGAACAGCTTCGTGATGAAAGTTGTTGCGATCATGACGAACGACAACTGGTCGACCGATTTGACCAATAACCTTGGCAACCGCGCAGGAATGCCGGATGTCAAATTGGATATTGACGTCGCTCACAGCCTGCACTGGAAAGATGGCAAAGTCATCGCCGGTAAAGGCGCGATCTTCGGTGATGGCACCGACCAATACGACCATTTCTGGTCCGCTCGCCCGACCGGCGAAACTGCCGCCGCTCAGGCCACTTGGCGCGGCCTGTAAGAATCGCTCCACGCCGAAGCCATTTTCGGCGTGGAGACTACCCCGATCCGGCTTTGCAAATTGCATCTCTTAAATGCAGTGCGCACAAAAAACCGGCGCGCCTCTGATAGCCGTCGGAATACCCCGCAATGAAGGCCGAGCGGCCGCTTTGCCCCAACAGAAAAGTATTAGAGGTGCATGATGTCTTATGATTTTATCGTGGTGGGTGCAGGCTCTGCTGGATGCGTCGTCGCCAATCGGTTGAGCGAAGAACCCGACGCGAAGATTCTTGTCTTGGAAGCCGGTGGAACTGACATACCCGACAATGCGAAAAATCCGACGGTTTGGTACACATTGCTCGGTTCGGCGATCGACTGGGGCTATTCCAGCACCCCGCAACCCGGCCTGAATGGGCGCGTGACGTATGAGCCGCGCGGCAAGATCATTGGCGGCACAAGCCAGCTGTATATTATGATGCACATCCGCGGTCATGCGAATGACTTCGATGGATGGGCTTACAACGGCGCGCCCGGCTGGTCTTACCGCGATGTGTTGCCCTACTTCCAAAAGCTTGAAAATCAAGAAGATCATACCAGCGATCTGGTTGGTGAAGGCGGACCGCTGAGCGTGATCAACGCCAAGAACCACGACCATCACCCGATGACGAGCCATTTCTTGGAAGCCTGCGCTGAACTTGGCTACCAACCGACCGACGATTTTAACGGGCCGCAAATGGAAGGCTATGGCTGGCACCATATCAACGTCAAGGATGGCCAGCGCCATTCGACGGCTGTTGCTTACTTGCTGCCGGCTTTGAACCGCCCGAACATCACGCTCAGCGCGAATTCCCATGCCACAAAACTTCTGTTCGAAGGCACGCGGTGCGTGGGTGTCGAATATATCCAAGACAACCAGCTCAAGCGTGCCATGGCGTCAAAGGAAGTGATTGTCTGCCTCGGCGCTCTTGAATCGCCCCATCTGCTGCTGAATTCGGGCATTGGCCAAACCAAGCAGTTGGAAGCCTATGGCAAGAAAGTCGTGCTGGATCTCAAAGGCGTGGGTGAAAACTATCACAACCACGTGCTGACCGGCCTGATTGCCGAGACCAAGGATCCCGCCGCGGCAGGGCATTTGAACACCTCTGAAGCCGCTTTGTTTTGCAAATCTGATCCGGGCTATACCGTTCCCGACCTGCAATTCAACTTTGTGCACGTGCCTTTCGATGTGATCGTGGGCGCGAATGCACCGAATTCCGTGTCACTTATTCCCGGATTGCAGCGTCCCGTGTCGCGCGGGTGGGTCAGAATGGCAAGTGCCGACCCGTTGGTGAAGCCCGCGATTAATCCCAATTATCTGGGCGAAGCACACGATGCTGAGCGTATGGCCCAAATGGTCAATATCGGCCGGGAAATCTTCGCAACGAAGGCTATGTCCAAAGTTCTGACTGGCAAAGAATTGTTGCCCGGGCCGAATTATGGAACAAGCGACGCCGAAGTGATGCGGTTTGTTCGTGACCGCAGCGATTCTTACCACCATCACGCCGGAACTTGCAAAATGGGTGTGGATGAAATGGCGGTGGTTGACACACAGCTCCGCGTGCGTGGAATTGAAGGATTGCGCGTGGCAGATGCCAGCGTTATGCCCGCCGTCGTCACCGGAAATCCGCATGCCGCCATTTTGATGATCGCGGAACGCGCAGCCGATTTTATCAAGCAAACCTACGGCATGTCGGCTTGAACTTCTGAACGATCCATCGCCTCGTAAAACAGGCACAACGCTTCAAGGAATGAAAAAATGAATGCTCGTGAAATAGTTGATCAGTACTACGTGACCGCAAATGCCGGCGACTGGAATGCTTGGTGCGACTTGTTCAGCGATGACACCGTCATGGACGAGCAGCTTGCCGGCCATATCGAGGGATTGGCAACCTTGCGCCCGATGATGGCTGGGATGGGCAAAGCCTATTCGAAGTTCCAAAACGTCCCGAAAAATATCATCGTTTCTGGCGATGAAGTGGCCGTCGTGTCGCATATTTCTGCCGCCAATGCCGCCGGTGAACCGATCGAAGCAAATGTGATGAACTACTTCAAAATCACAGACGGCAAGATCAGCTACATGGCGAACTTCCATGACTCGCGCCCCTTCGCACCGTTTTTGAACCAAAAACTAGACTAATCGTCAGGCAAGCCCTGCATTTAACCAGCGACAAACCCGTTCTAAAAGATCGGGTTTTTCCATCGAATAATTGTCGGCGTGAAAACGCTGTTCACGATCCATCTATACCATGCCCGAAATTCCTACGGAGTTTGAACGAATGAGCAATCGTACTGAAACCAAGCGCATTCTGGCCGTTATGTCAGAATTCGGCTATTGGGGCATCGAGCTGGTCGGTCCCCTGCGCAAGCTGGAAGCCGCCGGCTATTCCTTTGATTTTGTTTCGCCCAAGGGCAAGCGCGCGCCTGTCTTGCCGCCCAGCACGGACACAACCTATATCGACCCCCCCTTGGGCGTCTGTGTGACCACACCCGGCGACAAAGCCTTGGTCGATGCTTTCGAAGCTACCCCGGCGCTGGATGCGACGCTGAACCTGTCGCAGATGTTCCCCGAGCGGCCTTACTACTCGCGCCCGAACTTCTTGCGCGAATTGGAAGCCTATTACGAAACCCGCCGCATGGCGCAGGAATCGGCTCTGGCGACTTATGATGCGATTTTGTTGGTTGGCGGTTCGGGTCCAATTGTGGATATGGTCAACAATCAGCGCGTGCACGATCTGGTTTTGGGCTTCCACGCTGCGGGCCGCCCGATTGGCGCAATCTGCTACGGTGTTGCGGCTTTGGTCTTCTCGCGCGATTTCAACGAGCGCAAGTCGATCCTTAAGGGCAAACACGTCACC
>JBAXLX010000024.1:0-19210 GCA_037134595.1 Pseudomonadota bacterium | reverse complement strand
TAGGGCCAAGCGCATCGATCGCTCGCCACCTTCGCCCGAGGGGGCCACCATATCGTGGCCGTCGGATGTGGCCCCATACCCCGTCACTTCGCCGTAAATCTTGGCCCCGCGTGCCAAGGCGTGCGACAACTCTTCCAGCACCACAACCCCGCCGCCGCCGGCAATCACAAACCCGTCGCGCTTGGCGTCATAGGTGCGCGAGGCGGTGGTGGGCGCGTCGTTGTACTTTGACGACATGGCCCCCATGGCATCAAACAGGCACGACAAGGTCCAATCCAACTCTTCGCCGCCACCGGCAAAGACGATGTCTTGCTTGCCCATCTGGATCAATTCGGTGCCATTGCCGATGCAATGGGCCGAGGTCGAACAGGCCGAGGTGATGGAATAGTTCACGCCCTTGATCTTGAACGGCGTGGCCAGACAGGCCGAGTTGGTCGACGACATGCAGCGCGTCACCATAAACGGCCCCATCTTCTTGGGCGCGCCTTTGTGGATCACGGCATCAAAGGCCTGAAAGAAGTTCGAGGTCGACGGCCCGCCCGACCCCATGATCAGACCCGTGCGCTCGTTGGATACATCTTGCGCCTCAAGACCGCTGTCGGCGATGGCCTGCTGCATGGCCAAAAAGTTATAAGCCGCCCCCGGCCCCATAAAGCGCAGGTCGCGTTTGTCGATGTGGTCTTCCAGCACAATCTGCGGCTGGCCTTTGACTTGGCTGCGAAAGCCGCGCTCGGCATAGTCGGGCGCAAAGATGATGCCCGATCGCCCCGCGCGCAGCGATGCTTCCACCTCGTCGGCCGAATTGCCGATGGGAGAGATGATGCCTATGCCGGTGATAACGACGCGACGCATGGGATTTCCTTTCGCAGATCAAACAGGGGCCAAGGTCAGGTGGACGACAAAGCAACTTTCATATCGCTGACCTGATAGATCACCTCGCCGTCCGCCTCAACCCGGCCATTGGCGACACCCATCGTCAAGCGGCGGGTGGACAGGGCTTTGGTGAAATCGACGAAATAGCGCAAAAGCTTGCGCTCAGGGCGCACCATGCCGGTCAGCTTGACCTCGCCCACACCCAAGGCATAGCCGCGCCCCAGCCATCCGCGCCAACCAAGGTTAAAGCCGGTCAGTTGCCACAGCCCGTCTAGGCCCAGACAGCCCGGCATGATCGGATTGCCGGGAAAATGGCAGGCGAAAAACCAAAGGTCGGGCGCAATGTCAAACTCGGCCACAACATGGCCCTTGCCAAAGGCGCCGCCATCCTCTGAAATCTCGGTGATGCGGTCCATCATCAACATGGGCGGGGCAGGCAATTGGGCATTGCCGGGGCCAAACAATTCGCCCCGCGCGCAGGCCAAAAGCGCGTCCTTGTCAAATGTCGTCGGATAAGCGCCCATATGGCCGTGCCCCTTTGCCTTTTGCATGCCATGTAACATCGCGTGATAAGGCGGCGCAAGGGCAGGTGCCCGCGCTCGGTGGCGACCAGCCGGTTAAGGCTGCGTGCAAGCTCTCTTTCAAAGCGGTGTGCGGGCAGATATAGTGGTCAAGACGCAGGTTTTTGGGGGCCGACGATGCAGGGCCAAGACGACGGGATGATGACGCCACACGAAGAACGCGCCACCGATTGGTTGGCGCGCGGCGGTTTGCGCCCGACCCGCCAGCGTCTGGCGCTGGCCCGGCTGTTGGTGGGCGATGGCCAAGATCGCCATGTGACTGCTGAAAGCCTGTTTGCGCTGACCGGCGGTGTGGGCGAAAAGGTCAGTCTGGCCACCGTTTACAACACCTTGCGCGCCTTTTGCGAGGCGGGCTTGGTCAACGAAGTGGTGGTTGACGGCGCACGCAGCTATTTTGACACGCGGGTTGAAAACCATCCGCATTTTTACTGGGAAGACACCCACGCGCTAACAGATGCTCCGGCCGAGGAGGTGACGATTTCTGCCCTACCCGCCGCGCCCGTGGGCACCCAAATCGCCCGTGTCGATGTAGTGATCCGCCTGCGCCGCGCCTAGTAGGTCGCCCGCCCCCCCGACAGATCGAAGACCGAGCCCGTGGTGAACGAATTCTCCGACGAGGCCATCCACAGGATCATGCTGGCAATCTCGTCCACAGTGACAAACCGGCCGCGCGGGATCTTGGACAGCATGTAATCAATGAACTCTTGGCTAAGCTGGTCCAGGATGCGCGTTTTTGCCGTGGCAGGTGTGACGCAATTGACCGAAATGTCATGGGCCGCCAGTTCCTTGCCCAGCGACTTGGTCATAGCAATCACCCCCGCTTTGGACGCCGAATAGGCCGAGGCGTTGGGATTGCCCTCTTTGCCCGCGATCGAGGCGATGTTGACGATGCGCCCGTAGTTGCGTGCCATCATGCCCGGGACCACGGCCTTGCAGCACAAAAAGCTGCCGTCCAGATTGATCGCCAAGATGCGCCGCCAGATCTCGGGGTCGTAATTGGCCAAGGTGGCATTGGGGCCTGCGATGCCTGCGCTGTTGACCAGCACATCCACCTTGCCAAAGGCCGCCTCGGTTGCCGCCATGGCGGCTGCAACACTTGCCCCATCGCTGACATCAACCTGCACCAAAAGCTTGGAACCTTCGGGCAGTTCGGCCACCTTTGCTTCGGGCGCAGATATGTCCATATCCCAGATCGCCACCTTTGCGCCTGACTGCGCCATGCGTTGGGCCACAGCCGCGCCAATGCCGTTGGCTCCGCCGGTGATCACGGCCACTTGGCCGGAATAATCATAGCTGTTCATCGGTCGATCCTTCCTGATGGCAAAGCGATGTTGATCGCCAATCTGTTGCAACACGGGCTGTAACACAAGGGGTTCACGCGCGAAGTTGCCAAGCAGGGCGGGTTGGCGTAAGGGCAAAGCCTGTCAATCCGGTGTAAGCAGATGTCTGACCTAAAGAAGCTTTTCATCAAGACCTATGGCTGTCAAATGAATGTCTATGACAGCGAGCGTATGGCCGAAGCCATGGCGCCTGAAGGTTATGTGACGACCGAAAACGCGGGCGAAGCGGACTTGGTGCTGCTCAACACCTGCCATATCCGCGAAAAGGCCGGCGACAAGCTCTATTCCGACCTTGGACGCCTGCGCGCGCTGAAAGAGGCCAAGCCCGATATGAAGATCGGCGTGGCGGGGTGCATCGCGCAAGCCGAAGGGGCCGAGATCATCCGCCGCGTGCCGATGGTTGATCTGGTCGTTGGCCCGCAAGCCTACCACCGCTTGCCTGCGCTTGTGCGCGGTGCCGACAGCCCCGTGGATACCGACTTTCCGGTCGAATCGAAGTTTGATCTGCTGCCCGCCCGCAAGGGTCTGCGCGGCCCCACCGCCTTTTTGACCGTGCAAGAGGGCTGCGACAAGTTCTGCGCCTTTTGCGTGGTCCCCTATACCCGTGGGGCCGAAGTCAGCCGCCCCGTGGAACGGGTGCTGTCTGAAGCGCGTGGATTGGTAGAGCGCGGGGTCAAAGACCTGACCCTGCTAGGCCAGAATGTGAACGCTTATCACGGCACGCAGAACGGCGCGGATGTGGGCTTGGCGCAGCTGATTGACGCTTTAGCCAAAATCGACGGGCTGGAGCGTCTGCGCTACACCACCAGCCACCCTAACGACATGGCCGATGACCTGATCGAAGCGCATGGAACGCAGCCCAAGCTGATGCCCTACCTGCACCTTCCCGTACAATCCGGCTCTGACCGCATCTTAAAGGCCATGAACCGCAAGCACTCCACCGAAGGCTACCTGCGCCTGATCGAACGCTTTCGCGCAGCACGGCCGGATATCTTGCTGACCTCAGACTTTATCGTGGGTTTTCCGGGCGAAACCGATGCCGATTTTGAAGCGACCTTGGCACTGATCCGGCAAGTGGGGTTCGGCATGGCCTATTCGTTCAAATACTCGGCCAGACCCGGTACACCCGCCGCCGAAAAGCCCGAACTGCCGACCGAGGTGGCGGATGCGCGGTTGCAAACCTTGCAGGCGCTGGTCACCCAGCAGCAACGCGCAGCGCAAGACGCGATGGTGGGGCGTGTGTGCCAAGTGCTTTACGAAAAAGCAGGCCGCATGCCGGGGCAAATGGTGGGCAAATCAGACCACCTGATGGCGGTGCATGTGACCGACACCAAGGGCCAAGTCGGCGATTTGATTAGGGTTTTGGTGACAGCCGCCTCGACCAATTCTTTGGCTGCGGTGCCCTTGGCGTAACAAAACGCCTGTGTCGGGCTTTGGAAAAGGTGCGATAGGGCTTGTTTGTTTCGTTTGTGTAATCTGTGAGATGTGATAAATCTCCAAGACCTTCCCATCGTCGAAGTTTGGCCGAAGTTTCAATTGACGCAACAATAGTTTTTTAAAGTTTTTGAAATCAAACTAAAGAAATTTTCTTTGAGTTGGTGAGTATGAAAAGAGCAGGCTTGCAATTTGGCAACTTGCCCCCCGCCCACGCGGCCTGTCGTTGTCTAATGCCATTTTGTCGGTGCGCGCGTCATGGGCACGTTGACCTTCATATAGTTTTCCTGAAAGTCTTGGCAAAATTCTTGGAACACAGTCCTTCGCAAGACGAGGGTATCAGTTTGACTGGCCCGTCGGCGTGACGGGCGCGGAGACGGACTGATGCGCGTGACTTGACGATTTAGATAAAATAGGGGCTTCCAAAGAACGGAACTTTTGCGGGCTAAGCGCATCTAAGGCGCAATACATGACGAATTTTTGCAGAAAAAATAGTCCAGATAGAAATTTATATCCAAAAGTGTACGCCGTGCCTATCCGATTGATCCAAGAAAAGATGTTCGCGCCGGGCAGTTTATCTTGCTGGTTGGATGCTGGTTGGATAGACTGCAACCTCATAAGAAAACGGGGATTGCTATGATTACACGCATATGCTGCGCGCACGCTGGCGGGCAAGGCAAGACGACAGTTGCTCAGACGCTTTATGTGGCCTCCCGTGCCATGGGCGCTGAGACAGCCTTAGCGGCGGCAGATTTCATAGACGAATCCGGTCGCTCAAAGCTGGGGCGGATGTACGGCGACAAAGTCACCGAACTGGGCACGGGGCCAAGTGTTTCGGCTGCAAAAGAGACAAACGACTTAAGTGCAGGTGTGCGCTATTGGGACGCGCTTGGACCCTTGTTGTTGAAAGGCAATGTCACGCTCGACATCGGGGCCAACGTCGTGGACCAGATCTTGAACTGGGGCAAAATTCGTCGTGCGCCTGATTTGCTGCGCTCGCGCACAGCGCCGCCGATTGATGTTTTCTTGGTCTGCAAGGCCGAGCGTCGCGCCGTTGACGACATGTTTGATCTGGTGCGCCGCTTTGGGTCGTCTGAAAGCCTGCCAGTGCGCCGGATCTATGTTGTGATGAACGAGCAAGGCGGTACGTTTGAAGCGCTTGGCATGCGCGAAACGCTGATGAAAATTAAGATGGAGGCCGACCTGCGTTTCGTCCGCCTGCCGCGTTGCATGTCAGAACTATGGGTGCCGATGGAGCAGCGCTATGTCTCTTTGGAGGCGGCCTTGGAAATGCCCGAAGACAAGATAACCGAAAAGCTGAATGTTGATCTTTGGAGCATCTACTCTGGGATGGACGATCTGCGCAGTTGGTTTGCCGCCACGCGCGAAGAATTCAAGCGCATGGATGTGATGTGATCGCTGCCCTGCCAAAGAGTCGGCAGGGCAGTTTTAAGATGTGCGCCCCTAAGCCCGTGGGGCTTGGGGGCGTTAAGTCCTGTATGCGCCGACACAGAGGGCGCGTATGACGGCCTTTGAACCGGCAAGGATCGGAGCTGGTCTGTGGATCTTTTGAATGATCTTGTTTGCCTTGGGGCGGATGGTATGGCAATTTACCGTCGCCGGATTGGTGTGTTTTTATGCTTGCTGCCAGCGGTTCCATGGCATGATGGCGATTCAGGCGCAGTCCTGCAGCGCTTGAGCGCCGTCATGCAGAAAGATCGGTCTTTTGACCTGATGTTAGACCACCAATTTTGTCTGTTCAAAACGTCCGGCTTGGCGCAGGGCCCCTTGCCATTGTCGATTGTGCAAACCGAAGACAGCTTGACAGTTGCTGGGCGCGATATGGCCTCGCTGACGCGGTTTAGCCTTTCGGTTGGGATGGAGACAATCCTTGAAGTCGTGGCGCGGTTTTTGCCGCTCAAACAACGGGTCAATCGCTTAATTCTTCGGATGCCCTCGCAGGAGTTTCGCACCTATGTCTATCTGGATTGGGATGTCTTATTATCTGACCGATCCCGGGTTGATCTTGCCGTAAAGGTCGAAAGCTGCATTTTTTTGCCGCGGTTGTCGCCACACCTGTTCACTCAAGGCCAAATGTCCAAGGCCAGCGAACCTGTCTTTGCCGTCCCGCAATCGGTGATCCTTGCCCCTAAGCCCAGCATCCTTGCGGCAGAACCTGTGCTCCCTTCGCCGCACGCCATTCAGGCCTCTGTGGTCGCGGACGAGGTCGTGGGCTTGGTGCCGCGCGATCCGCCCGTCATTCGGCCCAAAGCCGATGGTGGGCGTCGCAGGTTGACGATGATCTTGCCGGTTTCTGACGATCTGCGCACGTCGTTTCTTGGATTTGGATACTCGGTGGGCGCGGGTGTGGCCCAGCCTCGGGCCTTGGAAATCGGGGCGTTCCGCCGCAATCTTCGCAGCAGTTACAGCCGATTGATGGGGGACACAGAGGTCATTGATCTAAAGGCGCAACCGCCCGCGCCGAATGTTGTGTCGGAATTAGAGGCGACCCTGCGGCGACGGATTGACGATCTGGGGGCCTTGACCTGCTTTATTGGCTCAGAAGTCTTGTCGGCCGAGGTTTTAGAGATTTTTCGGAGATTTGCGCAGGAAACTGATTTGGCGATCACGGCGGTGATCTGCTCTGCCACGCCTGCCTCCTCAGACATCATGTCGTTGATCGAAGTCGGTTTGGCCGGACCTGAGTTGCAGGTTCAACAGATCTGTTTCCAGCCGATCGGAGAGCCCGCTGGCCCGAAGGATGCCATGGGTATGCCGCGTGGCTATTTTGGCGTGCCGATGGTGGAGGGCCAGTCCATGGCCCGCTGCATGGAATTTCGCTCGAATGTCGAGGACCCGGTTTTTATCGTTCCCGCCTCTGTCCCGCCGCGCGAATCCCATGCGCTTGAGCGGTTTATCAGCGCATTCCGGCCGCTGAGCTTGGATGCTCAACATCAACCGGCAGCCTAAAGTTGACCGGTGCGTCATGGCCTGTGGCGATCAGACCTTTTTGAGAGACCGCCATCACTCGACAAAACCTGCAGAAACCAAAAGTTAGCGGCATCGTGAGTTGTGTGTTTGAGGATGGTGTGTCATCTGGCCACTTTAAAATACAACAGGCGAATAAATATGCTTCTTTCAACGACCGACCGTGGCCTGCTGGTTCAAGCCTTGCAAAGCAAATCCGCTGATGTGGTGCAAGCGCGGATGGCCAATGCGCTGTTGCTTTTGTCCGACGGCCTGTCGGTCGAGGATGTGGCGGGGCTGTTGTTCTTGACCCCTCAGGTGGTCAGCGACTGGCAGACGCTGTTTGCCAAACACGCAGCGCAAGCGGCCTAAGCCCGGATCGGACCCTGACCCATGACCATTGCCCTGCTTGTCACCCATTCCGGCGGTTTTCATGCGGACGAGGTGTTCTCGTCCGTCATTCTGACCAAGCTTTACCCTGATGCGCAGCTTGTGCGCAGCCGCGTACCCGCCCAGATCACACCCGCGCCGGACCGGCTGATTTATGACGTGGGCGGGGCCTATGATGCGGCGGCGGGGATATTTGATCACCACCAGCGCGGCGCGCCCTTGCGGCCCGATGGCCAGCCCTACAGTTCCTTCGGCCTGATCTGGCACCACTTTGGCCGCGCCTATCTGACTGCCTGCGCCGTGCCGCCTGAAGATATCGAGGCGCTGCATGCCTCTTTCGATGCCAGCTTTGTTTTGCCGGTTGATCTGGTCGATAACGGCGTGGTCAGCCTGTCAGAGGCGGGGCCTTTGTCCGCTCTGACCCTGCCGGGGTTGATTGAAACGCTAAAACCCGTCTTTGACAGCACCGATCCTGCGGCGGAAGAGGCGGGGTTTCATCTGGCCCTGTCGATCGCGCGCAGCTTTACCCAAGCGCGGGTGGCCAATTCTGCTGCCAAGCGTCGGGCCGAGGCTGTGGTGCAGCAGGCCATCGTTGCGGCGGGCGATAGCCGCATCCTTGAACTGCCCCGCGGGATGCCGTTTCGACCGAGTGTCGTGAAGGCGGGGGCCGATCATCTGCTGTTTGTCGTGCATCCCCGCCAGCAAGATTGGTGTGTCACAGGCATTCGCCAAAGCGACGAGGGTTACGCCCAACGCGCCGACCTGCCCGCCGCTTGGGCAGGGTTGACGGGGGCGGCGCTAGAGCAAGCCTGCGGCGTGCAAGGGGCCAGCTTTTGCCATAACGCCCGCTTCATTGCAGCGGCGTCAACGCGTGAGGCGGCGCTGGCGATGGCAGACCTTGCCGTGGCCGAGGCTTTGGCGTTGCAAGCCTAACTCTGCGCCGCCAAACACTCCGCCAACCGCGCCAAGCCTTCGGCCAAACGCACTTCGGCCCCACCGCCCACGCCTAGACGGATGTGGTGGGGCTCGTCATAGGCGGTGCCGGGTAGCAGAAAGGTGCGGTAGGGGTCTGCCAGCAAGCGCCGCGCGAAGGGTTCGGCCAATTCGCCTTGCAGCCTTGCCAGCCCGATCAACCCCGCCTGCGGTTTGACCCAAGACAGGCGGGGTTGGTTGGTGATGAAACTGTCCAGCATCGCAAGATTGGCCCTGCCTTCCGCGCGGGCTTTTTCAAGCGCGGCCGTCAGACGATCAGGGCGCAGGGCAATTTCTGCGATATGCTCGCCCAAGATATTCATGATCTCGGACGAATTCTCGCGCAAAATTACCCCGTCGCGGATCATCCCCTTGTCGCGGCAGATCATCCAGCCCGTCCGCAGCCCTTGCAGCCCCAAGGCTTTTGACACCGACCCCGTGGTGATCCCACGCGGATAAATCCCCGCGATCGAAGGTGCGCGGGGCCCTTGCCATTCCAGCCCTGCATAAACCTCGTCCACGATCAGCCAAGCGCCCACGCGGTCGGCGATGCTGGCGATCTGGATCAATTCCGCTTGGGTCAGAAGCTGGCCTGTCGGGTTGTTGGGGTTGGACAGGAAGATCACCTTCGTGCGCGGGGTGACGGCCTTTGACAGGGCGTCTAAATCCAGCCGCCAGTCGTCTGCCTCGTGCCGCTTTACGGTCGTCAGTTTCACACCGATGGCCTTGGCCAGAACTGCCGCCTGTGGCCAGCCCGGGGTTTCGGTGACCATCTCGTCCCCAACGGACAAAAGCTGGCGCAGGCACAGGTAGTTCGCCTCGGCCGCGCCGGCGGTGATCAGCACATCGTCGGGCGAACAGGTGCCCGACAGCCCCGCTTGGGCGATCACATGGGCGCGCAAAGCGGGCAGGCCCTGAAAGCTGACGCCGTTCCAATCCAGCGACAGGTCTGGGTCCAAGTCGCCGATAAAGTCGCGCAGGCGGGGGGAGTGTGACAGCGAAAAGCCCAAGACGCAGTCGGGCACCTCGGTCGTGGTGCTGAGCAGATAGTCGAACAGTTTGTGGATTATCACCTTCACCGCACATCACGCCCTTGGTTCAGGATGATCACATTGCCCGATGACACATCCCCCGCGGGCGAGATCAAGAACCCCACCCAAGCCGCGATCTGCTCTGGCTGCATCGCATGGCCATGCGGCATGGCAGATATGGCGCGTTCCAACACCTCTGCCGTCAGCACGTTGAACAGCGGCGTTTGCGTCATAGCGGGGGCTATCGAATTGCACGCAATCTTGTCGCGGGCGTAGCGGCGCGCCAAATCCTTGGTCAATGTATCCATCGCGGCCTTTGAGGCGCGGTAATGCGGCGGATCGAACACGTCGAAATTATACGCCCCGTTGGATGAGATATTGACGATCTTGCGCACCCCTTCCCGCCCCGCCATAGCCTTGACCGCCTGTTGGCAGCAATGAAACGCCGAGGAGAAGTTGACCGCCATCTGCCGGTCCAGCTCGTCAGCGGAAATGTCGGGGAAGTCTGACATGAAACACGTGCCTGCATTGTTGACCAAGGCATCTACCCCGCCAAAGCGGCGGGTGATGCGGTCAAACAGGTCAAAAATCGCCTCGCCATCGGTCAGATCGCACACCTCAGGCGTGAAATCCGACAGGTCGGCGGACATGCCCAGCAAGGCGGGGGCGTTTAGATCGACGCCCACCACATGCAGCCCATCTTCCAACAGGCGGTCGACAATCGCCCGCCCCATGCCCCCTGCAGCCCCGGTCACCACGGCAATGCGTTTCATCGGTGTCTCCTTTTTTGCGCCAAGCTACGGGTGGTTGGTCCAAATTGAAACGGGTCTATTTAAGCCCCCGTGCTTTAGCCTGCCAAAGCGGCGTTGATGGTGCGGGTTTGGGTGATCAGGTCGCACCACAGCGCAAAGCGGCGGTCGGCCAGTTGGGCCATCGTAGGGTCTGGCGTAAAGACCCGGTCGATGCGCACCAAACGTTCAGCCGCCGTGGCAAGGTCGGGCAGGGCCCCGCTGCCCACGCCTGCCATAACGGCCGCCCCGATAGCCGCCGGATCTTTACCCGCCACCCGCGTCAAAGGCCGATTCAGGGCATCGGCCCTGATCTGGCACCACAGGTCCGACGCCGCCCCGCCACCGCCCAAGCGCAGTTTTGGGGGGTGCACCCCGCCTGAACGCTCCAAGGCCTCAAGTGCCAAGCGGGCCGAGAAGGCCACACCTTCCATCACCGCTGTGGTCAAGGCCTCTGGCCCCGTCGCCCCCGTCAGCCCCGCAAAGGTGCCGCGCAAGGTGGCGTCCCAAAAGGGCGCGCGTTCGCCTTGCAAGTGGGGCAGGAACAGCGGCGAGCCTGCGGTGATCTGCGCCGCCCCTTGCGCCAAATCCGCCACGCTTCGCCCCAAAAGCCTCGCCAGCCAATCGAGCGAGCCACCCCCCGCCTGTGTTGGCCCCGCATGCAGCGTGATCCCCGCCCAAGGGGCAAAGGTCACCACGCCTGCCTCGCCCGTGACGGTGGGCGAAATCAGCCCCGTCACCTCTGACGTGCCCGACACCAGCATCGCCTGCCCATCGCGAACCACGCCCAAGCCCATCAAGCTGGCCCAAGCGTCCATCATCCCCACCACCACTGGCGTTCCGGCAAAGGGCAGCCCCGCTTGCACCACGCCCGCCACGGCCAAAGGGTCAGCCAAGGCTGGCAGGCGCGAGGCAGCCCCCGCCAGCAGGCCGGTGATCGCCGCCGCATAGGTCAAATCCGTGCCCACCAATCCTACCGAAGACATCGGGTCTGACAGCACCCGCCCTGTCAGCCGCGCCAAAAGATAATCGCGCGGCAACAGCACATGGGCCGTTTGTGCCCATATCTGCGGATGGGTCTGCGCCATCCAGTTCATCCGCGCCAGCGCGTGGCTGGCATCAATGGGAATGGGCGCGCCAAGGGCTGCGATCTTGTCGGCCAAAGTCAACCGCGCGTCAATCTCGGCCCCTGCGGCTGCGGCGCGCCCGTCTTGCCAGACAATGGCGGGGTGCAGCACATTCAGCGAGCCGTCCACAAACACATGGGTATTCACCTGCGAGGTGATGCACAGAGCGCGCACCTTTGCCTTGCCTTCAAAGGCCTGCAACGCGCCCACCAGCAAGCGCCACCAATCGAGCGGGTCTTGCTCGGCCAAGCCTGCGGCAGGGCGGTGGGTGGGATAGGCGGACGAGGTTTCGCCCAAACGCTGGCCTGCCAAGTCCAGCACCACTGCCTTCAGCGCGGTTGTGCCCAAGTCGACACCGATCACACATTCCATCCCAAATCCCCCGCTTTGGCCCATCAAACCACTGGACGGGGTCACACTCGCCTGACACTGTGCGCTTCGCAAGAGCGCCGCTGCATCAAGGGCGGCCCGACAAGGGAGAGAAAGACATGACCTATTCCATCACACGGCGCGGACTTGGGCGCGCCTTGGTTCTGGCCGCAGGCTTTGCCGCCTTGGGCGCAGGGGCCGCCCTGGCTGCGGGCGAAAAGATTGCGGTGATCACGCCCTATCTGTCGCAGCCCGGCACGCAGTTTTACGTCGAAGCCTTTCAGGCCCGCGCCAAAGAGCTGGGCTGGGAGGTCAATGTGATCGACACCCAAGGCGATGTGGCCGCTGTCATCTCGCGCATAGAGGATGTGGTGGCGCAGGGTGTCAACGGGATCGTGATCAACGTTGATCCCGCACAAATCGGCGCGGGGCTTGATGCCGCTGCTGCTGCCAAGATTCCGGTGGTGGGCATGGATGCGGGGGCCGATCCGCGCATTGCGGCCAATGTCACCTCGAACGGGTACGAGATGGCGGCCGAAACCTCGGTCTATATCGCCAACCGCATTGGCGGGGCGGGTGGGGTTGTGATGTTCACCTTTGACGCCTTCCCGCCGGTGCAGGTGCGCGGTGTGATCGCCGATGCCGTGTTTAAGAACTTCCCCGATATCAAAGTGCTCGACCGCATCACCCCTGACGTGTCTGACGGTGGCATTGCCGACAGCCGCGCCAAGATGGAGGCCCTTTTGGCCGCCAACCCCGAACCGGGCAGTATCAAAGCCGTCTGGGCCGCATGGGACCAACCTGCCTTGGGTGCCCTGCAAGCGATCGAGGCCGCAGGCCGCCAGAACGAAGGCATTGTGATCACCGGCATCGACGCCAACCCCCAAGCGCGCGATGCGATTGCGGCGGGGGGCAATTTTGAAGCCTCGGTGGCGCAAGACTTCAAGGGCATCGGTTCGACCGCAGCCGACACCTTGGCCCGCGTGCTGGGCGGCGAAGTGCTCAAAGCCAATGTGATCTATGTGCCAACCCAGCTGGTGACAGCGATTAACGCCCAGTAATGCAGGCCCGGGCGGTGCGCTTTGCCGCGCCGCCCCCTTATCGGAACCCCCATGCCCCAACTTGCCCTTCACGGCGTGGTGAAAACCTACGGCCAGACCCGCGCCCTTGACGGCGCGGCGCTGGAGGTGCGCGGGGGTGAAATCCACGCGCTGATGGGCGAGAATGGCGCGGGCAAAAGCACCTTGATTCGCATTTTGGCGGGGCTAGAGAAAAGCGATGCGGGCCAGATTACCCTGGACGGCGCGCCTGTCACCCTGACATCCCCCGCTGCGGCCGAGAGTTTGGGCCTGCGCTTTTTGCATCAAGAATTGCAGATCGTCCCCGCCTTATCGGTGGCCGAAATCATGCATCTGGCCCACAACTACCCCATTTCTGGCTTTGGCCTTGTGCGCTGGGGGGGCTTGCGCGCCTCGGCCAAGGCGGCGCTAGAACGGTTGGGCGTCGCGCATATCGACCCAAATGCCACGATGGGCGATCTTGGCCCGGGCGACCAGATGCTGACCCGCATCGCGGCGACCTTGGTGGATACCCAAGGCCCCCGCCCTTGGGCCTATGTGCTGGATGAACCCACCGCCGCCCTGACCGGGGCCGAAGCCGAGCGGCTGTTTGCCGCCCTGCACACTCTGCGCGCGGCGGGTCATGCGATCCTTTATGTCTCGCACCGGATGGATGAGGTCTTGCGCCTGTGCGACCGTGTCACGGTGCTGCGCGACGGGCGGCATGTGTCGACCAAGGGCCGCGATCAGGTCAGCCGCGACCAGATCATCCAAGACATGACAGGCCGCGATTTTGCCACACTCTATCCGCCTGCAAGCGTCCCTAACCAGGGTGTGCCCCTGCTGCAGGTGCGCGGCTTGCAGGCGGGGATTTTGCGCGACATCGCATTCAGCGTGAACGCGGGTGAGGTTTTGGGCCTTGCGGGCCTGTCGGGATCAGGCCGCAATCACTTGCTGCGCGCGCTGATGGGGGCTGTGCCGCGTCAGGGGCAGGTGGTGGTCAAGGGGCGCGAAACGGGCCAAGGCCCTGCTAACGCTTGGGCCGCGGGTTTGGCCTATGTCCCGCGCGAGCGCCGCGCCGAAGGGTTGATGCTGTTGCAGCCCTTGGCCGACACTGTGGCTTTGCCGCATATGCCCGCCCTTTCAACGGCGGGCTTTGTGCGGCGGTCTTGGATTGCCCGTCTGGTGGCGCGATTGGCGCAAACCGTGCGGCTGAAAGCGCAAAGTCAGGCGCAAGTGGCGGCGGAACTGTCGGGGGGCAATCAGCAAAAGGTGCTATTCGCCCGCGCCTTGGCAGGCCCGCCCGTGGTCTTGCTGCTGGATGAACCCACGCGCGGTGTGGATGTGGGGGCGAAGTTTGATATTTACGCCACCATTCGGGGCCTGACGGCCCAAGGGGTGGGAGTGGTCATGGTGTCGTCTGACCTGCCAGAGTTGATTGGCCTGTGCGACCGGATTGGCATTCTACAGGCTGGTCGGTTGACCCAGATGCTGCCAGCGGCGGGGCTGAGCGAAGCAGCCTTGCTGGCGCTGTGTTATGAAAGAGAGGTGGCCTGATGGTCCGATTTCTGCGCCATTACGGCACGCTGATGGGCATGGCGGCGATTGTCTTGGTCTTTTGGGCGCTGTTGCCGCAAACCTTCATGACGGCGCGCAATTGGCTCAACATCACGCAGCAGGTCTCGATGCTGACGGTGGTGGCGGTGGCGATGACGGTGGTGATGGTGGTGGGCGATTTTGACCTTTCGGTCGGGTCGATGGCCTCATTGGCAGGCATTGTGGCGGCAGTTTTGTTCACGCTGGGGTTTAGCGTGCCTGCGGCCCTGGCGGTGGCCTTGGGCGTGGGCTTGGTGGGCGGGCTGCTTAACGGGGTCTTGGTCAGTGTGATTGGCATTTTGCCCTTTGTGGCCACCTTGGCCACCTTGACCATGTATTCCGGCGCGGCTTTTATCCTGTCGGGTGGCAAGACGATCTTTGGCCGCGACATTCCGCAAGCCTTCGGCGATTTTGCCAAATCGGGCCTGTCTTTGGGCAGCTTGGGCGATAAGCCCGTTGTTCTGCCGTGGCTGACCCTGTTGGCGCTGGCGCTGACGGGGGTGATCTTTGTGGTGCTGGAACTGTCAACCTATGGCCGCAGGCTTTACGCCATCGGCGGCAATGCCGAGGCGGCGCGTTTGGCGGGGGTGCGCGTCACGTGGCTGCGGCTGACGGCTTACGGGTTTACAGGCGTGGGGGCGGCGGTGGCGGGGTTGATGTATGCGTCGCGTGTGGCATCCGCGAACCCGACCCAAGGCGAGGGGTTGATGCTGAACGCCATTGCGGCGGTGTTTTTGGGCATGACGCTGACACGCCATGGTCAGCCGCGGGTTCTGGCCTCGGTTCTGGGGGTCTTGGTGCTGGGGATCATGGACAATGGCCTGACCCAGTTGCAGGTCGACAGCTATGTGCGCGAGGTGCTGGTGGGCCTGATCATCCTGCTGGCCGTGTCGATCAGCGCGCTGGGACGCAAGGCCATCGGGCGGCGCTAGGGTGCTTGCGCCTATAAATCGGGCAGATGCTTGTTTGTGCAGCGCTGAGCGGCTTTGCGCACTTTTGCGCGCCTTGACGGGTCTGTGACCCGCCGATAGCGTCCGATGCTTAATCCGCGCCAAGCGGTTCAAGGTTGCGATTGAAAGGATGCTGATGTCTGTCGCCTTGTCTGACCCTACCCGCCCCGCAGGGCCGATGCGCCGCTTGATGCGGCGCAAGTTGGCGGTGCTGGGGCTTGTGGTGATTGGCGTGGTCGTGGGGGCGGCGCTGGCGGCCCCTTGGCTGGTGGCCCATGCGCCCGAGGAACAGATGTTTGACGGGCTGACGCTTCAGGGTGCGCCCATGCCCCCCAGTGCCGCCTATGTCTTTGGCACCGACCTTTTGGGCCGCGATCTGTTTTCGCGCATTTTGTACGGCGCGCGCACGTCGTTGATCATCGGGGTGGTGGCCAACGGGCTGTCGGTGTTGATCGGCACGGCGGTGGGGTTGGTGGCGGGCTATTTCCAAGGCTGGATCGGCGCGGCCTTGATGCGGTTTACCGATTTGATGATGGCCTTTCCCGCCCTGTTGCTGGCGATTTGTCTGGCGGCGATCTTTCAACCCTCGCTTTGGATCGTGGCTTTGGTGATTGCCTTGGTCAACTGGGTGCAAACGGCGCGGGTGATTTATACGCAGACATCCTCGCTCGCCACGCGCGATTTCATCGCGGCAGAGCGCACCTTGGGGGCATCCACGGGGCGCATATTGTGGCACCACATCTTGCCGCATCTGTTGCCCACGATCATCGTCTGGGGCACTTTGGGCATTTCCACAACGGTGCTCTTAGAGGCGACCTTGTCCTTTCTGGGGGTCGGCGTGCAGCCGCCCATGCCCAGCTGGGGCAATATCATCTTTGAAAACCAGACCTATTTCCAATCGGCCCCTTGGCTGGTGTTCATCCCCGGAGCGGCGATTATCCTGCTGGCTTTGGCCTTTAACCTGGTGGGCGATGCGCTACGTGACGTGCTGGACCCGACACAAAGGGGCAGGGGGTAAATGGCAAGCTATTTGGCACGCAGGCTGATCCAGTCTGCCCTGATCTTGCTGGGTGTGGCCTTTATCACCTTTTTCCTACTTTACATCCTGCCCGCCGATCCGGTGCGCCAGATTGCGGGGCGTTCGGCCAGTGCGCAGACCGTCGAAAACATCCGGCGCGAATTGGGGCTGGATCAGCCCTTTGTTATCCAGTTTCTGCGCTATCTGACGGGGCTATTGCAGGGCGATTTCGGGCGCAGCTATTTGCAAAAGACCCAAGTGGCGGAACTGATCGCCTCGCGCTTGCCCGCGACGTTGCTTTTGATGGCGGCGGGGATCGCGTGTGAGCTGGCCTTGGGGCTGACCATGGGGATTGTGGCTGCCCTGACCAAGGGGCGCTTTACCGACCAGATGTTGATGATGACATCGTTTGTGACGGTATCAGCCCCGCAATTCGTGGTCAGCTTGATCTTGCTGTATGTCTTTGCCGTGCAGCTCAGCTGGTTTCCCGTGGGCGGCTACGGCACCTTTCGCCATCTGGTGCTGCCGGCGGTGACCTTGGGCATCCTTGGGTCGGGCTGGTATGCGCGGATGATGCGCTCGTCTATGATCGAGGTTTTGGCCACCGATTTCATCCGCACCGCCCGCGCCAAGGGCCTAAGCCGTGCGCGTGTTATTCTGCGCCATGCCCTGCCCAACGCGATTTTGCCGGTGATTGCCATGATCGGCATCGACATTGGCGTGTTTATGGGCGGCGTGGTGGTGGTGGAAAGCGTGTTTGCCTGGCCCGGCATCGGGCAACTGGCGTGGCAAGCCATCCAGCGCATCGACATTCCCATCATTATGGCCGTGACCCTGGTGTCTGCCGTGGCCATCGTGCTGGGCAACCTTCTGGCCGATCTGATCACACCCTTTATCGACCCAAGAATCAAAATCCGATAATCCCTTCCCCTCAACAGGAGAGACTTATGAAAAACCTTCTCGCCTCGACCGCGCTTGTGCTGGCTTTTGCTGTGCCTGCCTTGGCGCAAGACTACACCCCCGACCCAGCCGCCAAACAGGGCGGCGAGATCACCGTGACCTATCACGACGATGTGGCCACGCTGGACCCTGCCATTGGCTATGATTGGCAGAACTGGTCGATGATCAAGTCGCTGTTTGACGGGCTGATGGATTATGTGCCGGGCACCACCACCCTGCGCCCCGGTCTGGCGGAAAGCTATGATGTCTCGGCCGATGGCATGACCTTTACCTTCCATCTGCGCAAAGGGGTCAAATTCTCCAACGGGCGCGAGATGACGGCGGATGACGTGAAATACTCGCTGGACCGCGTGACATCGCCTGCCACCCAGTCGCCGGGGGCGGGGTTCTTTGCCTCGATCAAAGGGTCGGAAAAGATGGCCGATGGGTCGGCCACCAGCCTTGAGGGCGTGAAGGTTCTTGATCCTTTGACGGTCGAGATCACGCTGAACCGGCCTGATGCGACCTTCTTGCAGGTTATGGCGCTGAACTTCAGCTATATCGTCGCCAAAGAAGCGGTCGAGGAATCGGGTGCTGATTTCGGCAAGCATCCCGTGGGCACCGGTGCCTTCAAGCTGACCGATTGGACGCTGGGCCAGCAACTGGTCTTTGAACGCAACGCCGATTACTGGCGCGCGGGCGAGCCCTATCTGGACAAGATCACCTTCCAAGTCGGCCAAGAGCCAGTCGTAGCCCTGCTGCGCCTGCAAAAGGGCGAGATTGACATTGCAGGCGACGGCATCCCCCCCGCCAAGTTTACCGAAGTGATGGGCGATCCGGCACAGGCGGCCTTGGTGGTCAGCCAAGCCAGCCTGCAGACCGGCTATATCACGATGAACCTGAACGTGGCCCCCTTTGACAAGCTAGAGGTCCGTCAGGCCCTGAACATGGCCATCAACAAAGAGCGCATCACTCAGATCATCAACGGCCGCGCCAAGCCGACCGGTCAGGTTCTGCCCCCCGGCATGCCGGGCTATGATCCGGCCTTTGCAGGCTACGCCTACGATCCCGCAGCCGCCAAGGCGCTTTTGGCCAAAGCGGGCTTGCCCGATGGCTTTGAAACCGAGCTGTACGTTTACAACACCGACCCCAACCCGCGCATTGCCCAAGCGATCCAGCAGGATCTGGCGCAAATCGGTGTCAAAGCCTCGTTGCAATCACTCGCACAGGCCAACGTGATCCAAGCGGGCGGAGAGCCGGATACAGCCGCCATGATCTGGTCGGGCGGCATGGCTTGGGCGGCTGACTTCCCCGATCCGTCGGACTTTTACGGCCCGATCCTGTCGTGCCAAGCCGGTGGCCCGGGCGGCTGGAACTGGGCGCATTATTGCAACAAAGACCTTGATGCCGCAGCCGCCGCAGCCGATGCAATGACAGCGCCCGAGCAAACCGCCGACCGCATGAAAGCGTGGTCTGACATCATGGCCAAGGTGATGGCCGATGCGCCGTGGGTTCCGGTGTTCAACGAAAGCCGCTACACGATGCACGGCCCGCGCTTGGGCGGCGCAAACGATCTTTACGCCGATCCGGTGGCAACACCGATCAACTTTGACTACATCTACGTCAAAGAATAACCCCATGTGTAAAGCCTGCAATTACACGATCCACGGCGCACAGCATCATTTCGGCTGGGACAATTCCTTTGCCCCCGCCGCAAGGGTCGAGCCGGGGTCAACGATCCTGTTTCACTGCAACGATTCCTCTGCGGGCCAGCTTG